>DATDKO010000018.1:0-5846 GCA_036519935.1 Rubrobacter sp.
CAGGAGCTCCTCGGGCGAGAGCAAGGTCTCGTCCAGACCCAGCAGCTTTCCGAGCCGGGTGACCGCAGGGGGCTCCACGTGGGTACGGGCCAATGCTTCTTCTCGACCGAAGACCGTCCTGGGGCCATCGTCCAGCAGCACCCTTCCCTGATGGAGCGCTATTACTCTGTCGGCGTGCCGAGCGGCGAACTTCACGTCGTGGGTCACGACGATCACCAGCTTCCCTTGCTGCACCAGAGAGCCTACCAGTTTGCCCAGCAGGTCGATCCCCTCCGCGTCCTGTCCTCCTGTCGGTTCGTCAAGGACCACGACCGGGGTGTTCATGGCGATCACGGACGCGGTCGCTACCCGTTTACGCTCGGGCACACCAAGGTCGTGAGGCTTCTTCTCTCGAACCGCTTCCAGCCCCATGAGGTCCATTGCGGAGGTGACTAGACGCTTCGCTTACTCGGGACTCGCGCCCACGTTGTCCGGTCCGAAACGGACCTCTTCCTCCACCGTGCTTCTGAAGAGCTGATCGTCCGGGTTCTGGAAGGCCAGCCCCACCTCCCTGGCGAGCTCGGCGACCCTGTACTCCCGCGTGTCCTTGCCCCGGACCAGCACACGTCCCCGCGTCGGCCTCAGCAAGCCGTTGAGATGCTTGGCAAAGGTCGTCTTGCCGGCACCGTTCTGCCCGACGATACAGACGCATCCCTCGTCCAGACTCAACGAGACACCCCGTATCGCGGACACCCCGGTAGGATAGTCGTAGTGTACGTCCTCGAAGACGAGTTCTTTACTACTCTCCACCTTCGAATGACGCGAAGTCCTACCCGAGTCGATGGGCTGTGCGGCAGAACCTCGCTCGTCTATCGAGGACAGCACCGTGGCGGCTTGTTCGACGGTGAGGGGCACCGGAGAATTCGAAGGGATGCGTCCCGCTGCCCTTAGCTTACGGCTGATCTCGAGGACATCCGGGATAAGGATGGGGTATCTGGCCTCCGCAGCCTCCAGTAGGACCTCCCGCGGTTCTCCGTCCCACTTTATCTCGCCCCTGTCTATTACGACCAGCCGGTCGGCGTGTATCGCCAGGTGATCGAGGTCCTGGCTGACGACGATCAGGGTATTGCCTCTGCTGTGCATGTCCGTGATGACATCGAACACCTCCTCGACACCGAGAGGGTCCAACTGCGAGGTAGGCTCGTCCAGGATGAAGACCTCAGGTTTTACCGCGAGGATCGAAGCCAGCGCCAACCTTTGAGATTGTCCCCCTGAGAGTTGCTGGGGATGGCGGTCCATCAGATCTTCCATGCCTACCTGGGAGAGGCTCTTCTCTGCCCGCAGGCGTATCTCCTCGCGCGCCAGACCCATGTTCTCGAGGGCGAAGGCCGCTTCCTCCAGCACCGTGAGGCTCGCGCCGGTCAACTGGTCGAAAGGATTCTCGAAGACGAAGCCGACCCTCTCCGCGAGCTCCCCGATGGTGGTCTCTCTGGTGTCTGTTCCGGCGACGTTCACCCTGCCGGAGAACTCCCCATGGAAGAAGTGCGGTATATATCCGGCGATCAGGCGGCAGCAGGTGGACTTGCCGGCCTCGGCGAGGCCGGTGATCCCGACGAAGCTTCCCTGCTCGATGGTGCAACTCAGGTTCCGGAGGGCGGGCTCGTGCTGCTGTGAGGCGTAGGAGAAGGTGAGGTCTTCGATCTCTATCAGGCTCAAAGCACTATCCGCCACAAGGCGACGAGCACCACGATGGCCGCCATGGACCAGCGAATTACGCGGTCGGTTGTCCTGTCGGGCACTTCGATCAGGTAGTTGCGCATACCTACCCTGCTGAATCCCCTGGCCTCGAGCGCCAGCGACCTGGTCTCGACGGAGATCAAAGCCCCCGCGAGGAGCGGGATCATCATGGTCAAGAGAGCCTGGAAACGGCGCCAGAGGTTCGCCTCGAGGTCGAGCCCGCGGGCTTGCTGGGCTTCTATTATGGCCCTGGCCCGCCGCTGCATCTCGGGGACGAACTGGAGCGAGGCCATGAATACGTAGGCCAGCTTCGGGGACAGCCCTTTGTCTATAAAGGCAACCATCATCGCCTTGGGATAGGTAGAGAACACCATGATCAAGATCGCGCAGACGACCACAAGCACCCGGAAGAAGACCAGCAGACCGTAAGACACCCCCTCCTCCCAGAAGGTCACGGGTCCCACCGCGAGGAGCGGGGTCTCGTTGCCGGGGTAGAAAAGCCCCTGGACGATTACGACCGCTATCAGTAGCGGCCCGGTCAAAACGGCAGCGAGTTTCGCCACACTACCTGGGAACCCGGCCACGGCCGCGACGCCAAGCAGCGTGACGACGATGAGCGCCGGCCCCCAGGGGTTTGGCAGCAAGAAGACTATTACCGTGAGCCCCACGGCTACCGCCAGCTTGGTAACCGGATTGAGGAGGTGAACGGGGCTGTCTCCGGGCCTGTAGTCGAACATCTACTCGGGTGGCCAATGAGCCACTATAGCGTCTGCTGGGCTTTTTGCGGACGATAACGTTCCGGGATGGCCCTGGCGACAAACACGGCAACGAAGACACTGATCAACTTGTCGACCACCTCGACGATAACGCTCGTGGTGAACACGCTCCGCCAGATGTTGCTGCCAGTAGCGAGGAAGAAAACGGTCAGGGCGCTGCGACCCGGCGAGCCCTGGACACCGCCGAAGGCGAGAACCACAATGGGGGCTGACAGGATCGCGCCCGTGAGCATGATGATGAGACCGCTTGCGACGATCTTGGGGTAGGTTTTGAACCAGCCTCGGAGCGCCAGGAAGCCGGCGATCAGGCCTATCGCCACGTTGACCGGGGCGAAGGCGATCAAAGTCGGGTCCGCTACTGCCAGGACCAGGTTTGTTATGAGGCCTGTAAGGGCTCCGACCCATGGTCCTGCGAGCAGCGCCACCAGTATCGTTCCGATTGTATCGAGGAAGATCGGTAATTTCAGCACGGTTACCAGGGTCCCTCCGACGAAGTTGATACCCACCCCGACGGGGATGAGGACCCAGGCTCTGGTAGTGAAGTCGGAGGCTATCCGGGAGAAGAGCCCTTGTTCAGCCTGACCGGTAGAGTCTGCCATGTAGCGACCTCCTCATTATAGGGTTGCCTGCGCATCCAGCGTGGCGACGAAATGTCCCGAGAAGTCTTCGCGGGCCAGCCCAAGCGCGACCTGGCCCAAGGCGAGGTGCGGATCCAACCCAGGACTCTTCTCTCTCAGAGCCTGGCTGAGGAAGGCCGTCTTACCCCTCGTGTACTCCCCTTGGGTCTCAACGTACAGGTTCCCGGTCTCCAGTTTCACCCAGCTCGGATCCGCAGCCACCGCGACGGCCAGCGGGTCGTGCAGCGCGCACGCTTCTCCTCCTCTACTCCGCTCGTAGAGAGCTAGGTAGTGATCCAGGATCTCGCGAGCGAAACCCGACTGCGTCGAGGCGTCGTCAAGGTTCTCCAGTTGCTTCCTGCTCAAGATGGACTGCTCTGTGGCGTCCAACCCGACCATGGTAAAGGGCATACCGCTCTCCACCACTATCCTGGCGGCTTCAGGGTCAACGTAGATGTTGAACTCGGCCACTCCCGGCGGCATGTTGCCCGGCACATTCACGGCACCGCCCATGAAGACCAGGCGTCCGACTCGCTGTGCGAGGGAAGGATCGAGGATCAGGGCCGCCGCGACGTTGGTCAGCGGTCCAATGGCAACTATGGTCAACTCGCCTGAGTACCGGCGGCCAAGTTCGTTTATGACCTGGACCGCGTGCTCACGACGCTCCGCGACGCTCGGCCAGGGTAGGACGACGCCGGCCATGCCGTCATCGCCGTGCACGTGTTGCGCCGTCTCCAAGTCGCGCATCAGAGGCTTAGGACAACCACCATACACCGGAACATCCCGTTCGATCCCCAGCAGAGCGGCGAGACCTCTGGCGTTCGCCACGGCCCTGGGTAACGGTACATTTCCGGCGACCGCCGTAATCGCCTTCAGATCCCACCCACCCGTGGCTACCAGATAGTGAAGGGCGAGGGCATCGTCAATTCCCGGATCGGTATCAACAAGGACAGGGCCGCTCATCAAACCTCGCCCGCTCTGGGGTCAATGTCCAGAGACAGTCTCTTCTCGCACACCAAAGAACCACGCTTCCTCTAACAGCTTAGCACGAAGGCCGGTAGCACTCCGCAACCCACGATTTCTCACAAGTGTTCTTTGTAAGGTCACCCCTGATGGGACAATCTATGCAGAAGGCTAAATTTGATCTTCGGGGAACACACCTTCCCCGGCACTTCGGTGAACAAGGGCAAAGAGAACAGTGTATTGGGGGATGCGTCGCGCCCCAGATGCTGCTATTAATATGCGCACGGCGGTAACATCGAGAGGGGGGCAAGCGCTGATACGGTCCCCTTCTCCAGAAAGAAGGAGGAAGAGGTGCGTATCAAGATAGTGATGATAGCCATGGCGGTGGTGCTCGTGGCGCTGGTGGGCAGCGGCACGGCCTTGGCCCAAATGATCGGAGGGGTGATCCAATGCCAAAGCGTCCCCTGCGTTGCCACCGGAGACCACCAGGTGCTCTTCGAGCGGGTCGGCGACGGGGTGCGCGACAGGATGATCGCCCAGGCCGGCCATGATCACTTAAACGCCCGAGCCTACACCAACGACCGCGACGTGGCCAAGGGTGGCGGCGGCCACGACTTCCTCCTCGTCAACGACGGCGACGCCATGGATGGGGCTATAGGCGGACCGGGCAACGACACATGCGTGGTTGACGCCGCCATAGAAGCGGCAGACACCTGCGAGACGGTAATCTATCGCTAGGGGCCCAAGAAGAAGCATCTGCTGGCAGTGGTAGGCAGCTGCAAAGGGAGCTGGTCATAATGGCCGGGGCAACAACACTCCCCGGCCTCCTTACTCAGACTACGGGTTCCTTCCAACTTCTGAGACTGTATGAAAAGCGGATCAACTACTCGGGACCTTCCCCGAAGATGTGCCGCCTAGCCGATGCGCCCGTGGGTCTGGGGGCTTATGCTGCGGTCGTGGCCTGAACCAAGAGAGGGGCGGGGGGTCTAGTACCCTTTCTTCTTCCGCCCAACTAATGAAGGGGTGGACCAGATATACGCCTTGGGCGGCGACGACTCGGTGTAAGGCGGCGACGGGCGCCAGCCTCTACACCTCCCGCCTCCAGTTCTCGACGGCGTAGTAGAAGCGACCAGCCGCGCCGATGCGTTCGCCAGAAACGTCCTCGGGCCGCGGAGCGGGGTGCGGGGCGATGACCTTATCAATGGCGGCCTCGGCGCGGCTGGTCGACGTGATCCACTGCGGCTCGGGTCTCGACACGGTCGTCTCTCACGATAGGGGACCCGACGTACTGGTAGACTGTGAGTCGACGGAGGCGCTTGATAGTGCGCGCTGATCGGATCTGGGGTACCCTAGCACTCGCCTACCCTAACCGCGCTTCCTTACGAGAGCTCCCTGGCATTCGTGATAACAAGTGAGGTTGCTCTGTCTCTGTCTTGTCAGAGTATCCTACAATGGTGCGCGATGTGTAGGCTGCCTTAGAGGGTCCTCGTGTGCTATGGTTCTACCTCTCCATCTCGGACGACATCCCACAGATGATGGTTTGGGCAGCACAACTCCAAGATAGAAACCTCTAGTGTATCTCTCTTTGAGGATGACAAACAAAGTTATGAGAAAGTGCACAGCGCTTTGGTACCCTCGTTGGTGCCTACAAGGACACAGACCCCTTGTTGGGGACCAGAGCCTCCTCCTCCTTCAGAGCCCAGGCCCAAAGAGGTCAGGATAGCCTCCCAAATGAAGCATTCTGTGGGACCCACCGTTGTATTGGCCTTGGCAG
>DATDKO010000019.1:0-3643 GCA_036519935.1 Rubrobacter sp.
GAGTACGAGCGAACGGCGCAGGAGAGAGGCTCCGAGGAGGAAGCCGAGAGGGAACTCAGGGAGCGGCGCGGTCGTCTAGAGCGACGGGTCGAGCCGCTCTCCGAAGAGAGTCGCGGTCGCTATGAGGAGCAGTGGGGAGAGATCGAGAGGGTCTTCGTAGACAATCCGGAGAGGTCCATAGAGATGGCGGACCGGACCGTCTCCGACATCCTGAACGAGCGCAATTTCGTCTCCGACGCGGGCCAGTCCTACGAGGAGACCGAGCGGGGCCTGGCCGCCATGCACCCTGAGGTCGCCGACGACTATAGGGAGGCACGGCGCATCAGGGCCAAAGTCGTGGCGCGTTCGGCGGGACGCGCGGAGGAGGACTCGAACGAGGAGTCTACCGAAGAGTTGCGGCAGGCCATCCGCAAGTATCGTGCGGTCTACCAGCGGCTCCTAAGAGAATAGCGAGGCTGCCGAAGAGGCGACGTGGGAGCGCTGTCTGCAGGGTTCTAGGGATTTGTCGGAGGGGCATCGCTCCTTGCATGGGCGCTGGTGGCGAAGGATGTCCGGTGGATGAGGAGTAGGAAGTAACAGAAGACTTCGACAAAGATGTACGTCGCATTCTCGGCCAACTGGTAGAAGCACGGGAAGACCAGAACGACGCTGATAAGCGGCTCCACGACTACAGGGCAGCTATGACGCTCCCCGTCCCTTGCCCTATTCACCCGAGTGCGGAGAAGGATGATTCTCGGAAACTCGGAGGGCTTGAAGGGCATAAAAGGGGGTCAAGGCTAAGGCTCTTACCCCGTTCGTTGGCTTTCTTCGTAGAATAGCCCGATCTCCACCATCTTCTCGCCATCTTCCACTCGCTCTCGTTCGGGAAGATCAAGGTGCCGCAGAACGTTGAGCATACGTTTGTTTGCGCCCTTTACGAGCGCGTAAAATGATCCAACCCGGTTGCCTCGCGCTTCGTCGATCAGCCGATGGGTCAAGGCCGTCCCTATCCCCTGGCCCTGCCAACTATCCTCCACGAGCGCCGCGTACTCGGCTCGTTCGTCCCCCGGTTTGCGGGCGTAGCGTACGACAGCGATGATCTCGTTTGGGTCTTCGGGATCTAGCGCGACCAAGCCGAAGTGATCCACGCCATCAGTGCTAGCGAAGTAGCGGGCCTGCTCGTCCGATAGATTTTTCATCGGACCGAAGAAGCGCAGATAGATGGTACGTTCGCTGCATCGAGCGTGGAGCCGCTGCAGGGCGGGAGCGTCCTCTGGCCGAACGACGCGAAAGGGGATCTCGACTCCGCTAGGTAGGGTAAGCGTTTGGTCTTTGTTCATGCCGATTCTCCTGTGTCCCTGGTGTCTTTATGGCCTAGAAGTGTGGCCGAAAAGCACCTGTGAAGTGGCCGCTTGGGTACACTCCTCTCGGGAAACGAGGAGGTACTTGCTATGCTCGGGAAACGGTCGGGCCGGAACGGGGGCGAGCACCCCTATCTGGGTCACGTGGGACGAGACTCCTTTTACGGCTTTCTCGCCTCCCACCGGGAAGAGTTATTCAGGGACGAGGACTTAACCGACCTCTACTGCTCGGACAACGGGCGTCCGAGTGTTCCCCCGAGCCTGATGGCGATGGCGTTGGCCTTGCAAGTCCACGATGGAGTGTCGGATGAGGAGGCCAAGGCGCGGGCGGACTTCGACCTGCGCTGGAAGGTGGCGTTGGGCGTAGGTTTGGAGGAGAGGCCCTTCGCCAAAAGCACGCTGCAGTTGTTTCGGGCGCGCCTGATCATCCACGAGCGGGTGAGGACCGTTTTCAAGAAGAGTCTGGATTTCGCGCATCAGAGGGGTTAGTTCCGGAGTCGCAAGCTCAAGGTCGTTTTGGACACCAGCTACATATTGGGTCGCGGAGCAGTCAAGGACACCTACAATGCCTGTTGGGCGATGGGATCAGGAAGCTTGCGCGGGCGCTGGCCGCCACCGCCGATCACAAGAAGCCCGAACTCTGGGCGGCTGAGCACGGCCTGGGGCGCTACTTCGGCTCCAGCCTCAAGGGGGAGGCGGCGATCGACTGGGACGACACGGAGGCGCGGGAAGTGTTCCTGCAGAGCGTGCTCGCCGAGGCCGACGACTTGCTGGAGGTAGCTCGCGTGGCGCTGGAGCAGATCCCGCCCGATGCTCCTGAGCGTGGGCGGCTGCATGAGGCTGCCGGGCTTCTGGCACAGTTACTGTTGCAGGACATTGAGCGCCGAGCGGATGGGATACATCTCAAGCAAGGGGTGAGTCCGGAGCGCGTCGTGTCGGTCTTCGACCCCGAGATGAGACATGGTCGCAAGAGCGCGAGCAGGCGCTTCGATGGGCACAAGGGAGCAATCGCGGTTGATCCCGAGAGCCAGTTGATCACAGCAGTAGACGTGCTGCCGGGCAATGCCCTCGACCACGAGCGTGCGCTGGAGTTGGTTACGCAGTCTGAAGCCAATGCCGAGGGTGTGGTCGAGGAGACGGTGGGTGACTGCGCTTACGGGGACGGTGGGACTCGGCAACTATTTGCTGATGCCGGGAGGAAACTGGTAGCGAAGGTGGCGAGCCGGCAGGGAGGAGCACAGTTCCCAAAAGAGGACTTTCGGATCGACCTTGAGAGGATGAGTTGCACGTGCCCTGCTGGCCAACAGACTCGGAAGGTGGTGTCGATCAGCTCGGGGAAGCGCTATGGTGCTCCGGGTGTTCCCTTGCGGGCGTTTCGCTTCGATGCCGCCATCTGCGATGCTTGCCCGTTACGACCAAAGTGTGTGCGGGCGCGTCCCGGCAAGGGCCGCCTGGTGATGGTGCACCCCCATGAGGCTCTGCTTCAGGAGGCTAGGGCTTTCCAGCACAGCGACTCCTTCGCCCCCTACCGCAAACTACGTCAGGTCGCCGAACATCGACTGGCCCGGTTGATGCAACTTGGTGTGCGTCAGGCCCGCTATGTCGGGCGGACGAAGACTCTCTTCCAACTCCTGATGGCCGCTACTGTAGCCAATCTGACCCTCGTGGCGACCAGAACCGGCCTCATGCGGGACCGACAGCGGCGAAAGTCTCAGACCTGTGCACATATGCGGTATATGCTGTTGATACCGAAGGCGGTTCGCCCCCTGTTCACCGCTAGATTCACTGCCGAAGCCTGGCTTTTCGGCCACACTTCTAGGCCAGCTCGTGGTCGACCCCGAGACGGGCGAGGAGACGGAGGAGTACGCGCAGTACCTCTGCCGCCGTTGCGCGGAGCGAAGCTAGGGCGTAGAGAGTACAGACCAGGCCGGGGTATCCTTCGGGATGTCCTGGCCTTTATACTGTCCTTGGCCGCGCTTTTCTTACCCCACTTCTAGCGTTGCCCTTAGAATTGCGCCATTAAAGCGTTGCTCAGGAGCGTCTGTGGTGCGAACATGACTACCCCCGGTGGGGCGGGCACAACACCTCTGTAGCACAACTGTACAACTTTTCCCTACGTGCTCGGCACACCGGCTTCTCTCATAGGGTCGGAGCTTCCATGGCTAACGGGCTCCGGCCCTTCGCTTTGCCCCGGTCCCATGCTGCAGGGTGTTTCTTAAGTACAGGACCACAAGCCTGCTAGTCCTGTACTTAAGAAACACACGACGATAAGAGCATCCCCTCTTCGGCGTCCCTGGCCTGTC
>DATDKO010000020.1:0-10590 GCA_036519935.1 Rubrobacter sp.
CCAATCCTTAGGTCTCTTTCCACCCACACCCGGGCGGTTGGCTCATATATCGGCTCTCGGAGGAACATTGCAAGGCTAACAAGGCTAACAACAATGGCCGCGATAATGGCGATGAGCAGCGCACCCCCCGCCGCCCTCGCGGCCATCCCCGCGTCTACGCCCAGAACGTTCCCCGTGTTCCCCTCTGCCATCACCGCCCCTATCGTAGCGAAGGCCAGTCGTCGGGGCAAAGTCGACTCGGGGGATCTCCGGACCTATCGGGCCGGCCCTATGTGGCAGGGTTTCTTATGTAGAGTGTCAGAGGTTTGTGGCCCGGCATACATAAGGCTCTGATAATACCTGCTCATATTATGGCCCCCCAGAGGCTAGGCTCTCAGGACCGGGGCGATGGAGCAGACTGAACTTCGTCATGACGGAGTTCTCCGAAGCTCGCTACCCCCGCCTGCAATACGTCCAAGTAGCGACCCGCCATGCCTGCTACAGTGGTGGCTTTGCTAAGGCGGCGGGAAGGACAGAGTCCCGCCTTCGGAGATTCGGAAGGGAAGAAGATGCCCGCGAAGACACTCCTTATGGCGCTGGGTGTGGGGGTGGTTGTCGGAGTCATCCTCGGAATCAGCCTCGTCGGGCTCATCGGTGGTAATCGAGAGCAAGCCGCCCCGACTGCGCCGCCGCCTCCTACCGTGACGGTTGAGGAGACCGTCGAAACGACTGTTGAGACGACGGTTGAGAAGACCGTCCCGGCTACGACCCCAGATGCGAGCCCAGCTACGGCTACCGCCACAGCTACTGCCTCTCCTTGATAAGCGAGCTAAACTCTGGGGTCCATTCCCCTCTTTATTCACAAAGTGCGTGGAAGGGAACAGCCTGTTGAAAAACTCCCGCACGACCTTTTCTGACCCCTATTCAGGGGTTTGAACCCACGGTTTTGTAGTGTTTTGGCCTGGGTTCTTGGGTGTTTCGGACTACCGACTGGTCCGACAACGACTTTTTCAACAGGCTGGGAAATTCTGCGAACTTCGCCGTGACGGAGTTCTCCGAAGTTCGTCTATCACGATTTCTCGGAAGTTCGCCCCCAGAAGAAGTAGCCACTGGCATACAAAGATAGTCCATATGGGGGATGCGCTATCCCTTCAGGCTTGCTAACGTGGCGCTGTTATGTAACGCGGCGGGGCTGAGGAGTCCCGCCCCTCTTTAGGGAGGACTGAGAGGAGGCAACTGTATGCGCTTGATGGTGCTGAGTGTGATGGGGCTTATCGCTGGTTTAGGCTTAGCGGCAGCCATTGTGGCCGTCCCCGTGATGGCGGAGAAGGGTCCCCTACGCACCACCCTCGTGGCTCATCTTGGGGGGGGCAGGAGGAGGTGCAGGGAGGGGGCGACCCCAACGGCCGAGGTCGCGCCGTGGTCAAGGTGTTTAAAGAGAAGCTGTGTGCCAGGGTCGAAACTGACGGTACAGAGAGCTCCTCCTCGAAAGCCACCATCCACCTGGGGATGAGCGGGGAGGTGGGACCGACAGTGGCGAACCTCGAAGAGCGAGCGGCTACGACCCCCCTGCCGGAGTCCACTACCCCCACGACGACGACTACCACGGGTACTACGACGCCAACCACCGGCACAATCACTGCCACCACGGGTACTACGGGTACAACCACGGGTACTACGATGCCAACCACCGGCACAACTACTGCCACCACAGGCGCGACGGGTGCGCAAACAGGGACGACCACCACCACCACCGGCGATACCACATCGCCGCAGGCTACTACTGGGCAGAGCACCACGGTGGGGCAGACCAGCCTCTCCCAATCCACTGCTGCCCCGACGGCTAGCGCATCGACGGCTAGCGCATCGGCGGCTAGCACATCGACGGCTAGCACATCGAGGGCTACTATCCACGAGCACACCGGCGGCTGCGTGGAGGTGCCTCGGGCACTAAGCCTGGAGCTCCTTGAACACCCTCAGCGGTTCTACGTTAACGTCACCAACGAGCAGTATCCCGAGGGGGCCATAAGGGGCCAGCTCCACCAGAGTGGCGCTGGTGAGCACCGCAGTGGCGCTGGTGACCACCGCAGCGGCGATGGCGACCACCGCAGTGGCAATGACGACGATTAGGGGCGACGGCCCCAAGGACAGGGACCGCTCGGGCGTGCCGTTGGCTAACGATTAGTGCTTCGGCTTCACCACCGGGAGCGAGTGCGACGTTCGTTGAATTAACCCGCCTAGCGGGTAGCGTCACACGGGCCGGGGTCTAGAGCAGCCTCGGCCCTATCTCTTGCCCTTATTCACCCGAGTGCGTGGAAGAGGAATTCTGCGAACTTCGCCAAGAATTCATTGCCGATTCATCAGCGCCTGTTTTAGTGAAGTTGCAGGTATGTTTCTCTAGAGAAAGGAAGAAACGTAATGCAAACCGTAGAGGCAGTCTTCCCGGACCAAGAGGTAGAGCTAGAGGTCCTCCAGGAATTTCCGACCTTCCTCGTCTGCGCAGACGGCACGCTGATTGAACCCGATGGCACGCTGATAGTGAACCCCGATACGGGCGAGATCCTCTATAGACACATGGAGCTTCTGCCCAAGCGCCCGCCAGCAGCGCAAGAGAGTGAGGAGGAGTTTGCAGAAGCCTTCGGTACGGAGGCCGCGTCTCGCTTCGACGCCGCCTTGGAGTGGATCAACCCGCTCGTGGGCACCATGCCTTACGGGCTGTGGACGGGCGGTTGTGTACCGAGCGGCTCGCCAGCGTGGGCGATCAACCGCCCACCACCCCCCGAAGCTATCTGAGGGGTAAGCGGATCTTCTGCGCGGGCGTGCCCAACCTGATGTTGCGGTTTGTCGGCAAGAGGATGCCGACCTATGGCAACGACTGCTATGACGGAGGCATGGTCGCCTACTGGTCGTACTTCGAGGGCTTCCACCAACCGTTCGACCTCCATGCGGTGCAGCGAGGCGACCTCCTTCTCAGGCGCTTTCGCAACGTCGAGGACCAGGGACACGTAGCGGTGGTCCTCGGGGATGGTGCCGACGCCCTCCTGCTCCAGTCATACTGGTCGCACGGCGACGGTTTACCGGGTCTGAACAAGCTGATCACCGTTAGGACTTCTCACGCCGTGGTCCACTACGAACGCATCGTGCGAGTCAACAATTGGATCAACTACCTAGGCGACGAGTTCTAGGAGCGTGACTCGGTGAAGCCGGGTAACGATCAGGGTTAGGGCCAAGGCTTGGGCGGTAAGCACAGCAACCCCGGCAACCACTTCGACCAGAGAAAGCACGGGTGCGGCGTTAGTTGTGGATAGCCCGAACGGATAGCGACCACAGCGGAGTGGGTTGGGGTCTCGGAGCCTCAGCCCTTCTTTTTCTTGCCTCTATTCACCCAACGTCGGGGAAGAGGAATTCTGCGAACTTCGCCATAACGGAGTTCTGAGAAGTTGATCATCGCTGCTTCGCCTCGAGGATGCGTAGCGATCATCTCTCCGACGGATGCCCGACACTTTCGCCGCATCTTGTATCCTCTCCCCACCACCGATAGGGTACGCGCAGCGAGTGGCATGTGAAAGGAGGTAGCACCTTGGCTTCTGTGGATGACCGCAAGGAAACTTCGCTGAGAGCTTGCGTCGCGCACATGCTCGACATCGACGTGTCCGAGGTGCCAACGAAACGGGCAGCTAACATGGGTCAGTGGCTCGCCTCGAGGAACCTCGGCCTCGTACCCGTCGCCTCTCCCGAGACCTTCGAGTGGCCCGGGCGCTTCCTTGGTCTCAAGCACGACTCCTCGACCTGGGCGGTCTTTTTCGGCGTGCCACCAGGCATTGTCTACGATCCCATGGCCGAGCCGGACGGAAAGAAGGACGCGGCCTTGGATGCCGCTTTCGTACTCGCTAAGCAAGACCCGAGACGAGGGACCGAACCCGCTTCGGGCACCGAGAGTGTTGGCACGGTCGAACTGATCGCGCTGGCCGCCGAGGCCGAAGGTCCCATGCGGTCGGTGACCACGGCGGAGGCAGTCGAGGGACGTGGGCTTCTGGGCGACCGCTACGAGCGTAAGGCCGGGACCTTCTCCAACCCGAAAGGAGGCGGCTACGATCTCACGCTTGTCGAGGCCGAAGCGCTGGAGGAGTTGTCCGCCAAGGACGTCGAGCTGTCGCCGATCGAGGCTCGGCGTAACCTCGTCGTGAGGGGCATCGCGCTGGACGATCTCATCGGACGGCGCTTCCGGGTAGGGGAGGTCGAGTGCTACGGCCAGCGGCGGTGCGAGCCGTGTTCGCACCTCGAACGGCTAACGCAGCCGGGAGTGTTACGTGGCCTCGTACACCGAGGCGGGCTGCGAGCCGACGTACTCTCAAGCGGTAGGATCCGGACCGGTGACAGCGTTGCGGCGCTGACGTAGGGGTGCCTGCCGTCCTCTCCCGTTATTCACCGGAGTGCGTGGAAGGGAAATTCTCGGAAGTCCGCATCCCGGATCCTGCATAGCCCCACCCTGTGATCGGGAACCTCAGGACCCTTCACGATCCCGTGAAGCATAGCAGTCAACACCAGATGTAGGGGTGCTGGATAGATATGCAGTCAGGGTAAAGATACAGGAGATCAATTAAATGCCTCAAAATGACGGCTACACATAAGGCAGGGGGTAGAGCTAGATGGCGCAATATCCACACGCACCGGTGGCCCGCCAGTTCCGACAAGCTGCAGCAAGTGCTGTTCCCTTACACAAAGGCCATATAGCGGCCGCTTCAGGCCACTTCTCCCGTCAGCGCCGACGGCCATGTCTCGCGGACATTGTAGGTCGGTATGTGGTGGTCTGCGATGGTTCTCACCCAGCGCTCGACTCGACTGTCTGCCCGGACATTCAGTAGATTATCGTGTCGGGACACGCACTCCACAATCCCATGCCACGCTCCTCGGCTTCTTCGCGCAATCGCTCGAAGTGGCGGCGGTAGGTGTGGGAGAAGGTGGTTGTGCGAGCGAGGCCTAGGATGATGAGGTCTTCGTTGAAGAGGTGCTCGTAGGAGCCGTCTTTGTCCGCGTCGAGATAGACGTAGGCGAGGGTGCGACCGTAGGCATCTTCGGAGTCTCCGATGCGCGGGATCTCCAGGCGGATCAGCCGGTCGGTTAGCTCGCGTTTGGTGTAGGCTGAGGCCTCCTTCCCGTAGCAACCTACGGGTTGGCCTGGTGCCACGGTCTCTGGGGTGTCAACTCCGATGAGCCTCACGGGCTGGACCTGACCGTAGACCTCAACGGAGATGGTGTCGCCATCTGTGACCTTCGTGACCCTGCCGTAGACCTGATCCGCACCACCGAGACGGTAGAGCAGGCCGTCGAAGCCCATCCTCGAGACAGGGGCGAACAGGAGGACCAGAACTAACACCACGGCGACGAACACCGCCTCGGAGCCGGAGCCGGTGACGACGCGGTACTCGTCACGGCCAGGGAAGACGGCTATCGCCCGGCGGGGCCAGAAGAGTCGCACTCCTCCGAGGGTCATCATGTCCGCGAAAAGGTGCGAGCCACAGCCAACGAAGACGGCCACCCCGGTTGCCAGGTTGCCTGTGAGCCACCATAAGGGCGCGCCCAGAACTAGGGTGATGAGCAGCAAGGCCAGCAAGGAGTGCAGGAAGCTGCGGTGGCCGAAGAGGCGGTTGAGGTCCTTTGAAACGCTACCGAGCTGATAACCGAGCCAGCTCTTAGGATAGTCTGCATCGGGGAGCATGGAGGCCGCGGCCACGGCAAAGACCTCGGGGACCCCGTAGCGAACGTCGAAGACGGCGGAGGTCGCGAACCAGCAGCATTCCGCGAAGCCGAGGTGGGTTACCACCTTCAGGGCTGCTAGTCCTTGGGACGCTGCAACTTGGAGAAGAAGGGACGCAGACCATACATCAGGGCGAAGGATATGCCAGCCAGGATGTAGAGACTCTGGTCGTCTAGGCCCAAGGAGATGTACCGGACGGCCATTGCCAGGGCGGCAAAGACGAAGACCACCGGCGTCATGTCCACGTAGTGCTCCTCATCTTCTAGTCTCAGCTCCTCGACCTCGGCGCCGAGTCTTTCCAGAGTGGTGCGTCCGGTGCCTGCGAGGCGTCCTTTGACAACCACCTTGCGTCCCTTGAGGATCGGGCCGAGGACATGCTCGAGCTCGGTTACAGTGGAGCGGTAGAGCGCTCTTTGCAAGCCATCTTCGTCCACCTCTCTGCCGCGCACCTCGCCCAGGGCCCTGGATTGGAGCAGACTTACGCGCCAAGCTTCGAGTGCCAAGTGAACCAGGGCCGTTTTCCTGGATCCGGCGGGGATCACCAGGCGATCTCTTGAACTGACCAGTCAGGCCTCAGCACGGCGCTTGTCATCCCGCGAGCCTGTGGAAAAGCGGGAGAGGCCGCGGCGAGGACGCTCTTTCCCACTCCCGTACTTTGTAGTGTCGAAGTCCAGCCCTCTAACCGTCCTTTGTCAACCTCGTATGTGTGTGTTGAATTCTCTTAATAGAGTTCCTCACACACGCCGCGAGCCCTTCGCTACCCACAGTTGCCTTCCTTGCGAACCGCGCGGAGATCAGGATCCCGCTCATTCGCGAGTAACCACACGAGATCGTTCTCGTTGTCCAGGATGCGCCGTGTCACGCTGTTCACCTTTGCTACAGACAGCGAGTGGAAATCAACCACGGCGATGCCATAGTCCAACACGCCGCCAGTTCCCCTGGGATCGTCATGAACCTGCACCTCGAGAAGACGCGCCCTGAGCTCCAGGTACAAAGAGCGTGCGGTATTTGCTCCTCGGTTCATCGGCTCTGCCCACGTCATTGGCGACGAGCTTTGGCGGACTCGACGACGGAGAGCGGGCATCCGGATGCTGGTACGTCGTGCCATTCGCCGGTGGTAGGGTCGTGGAGTGCGACGTAGCCTGGCACCTTGCTCCACTTTATGATCAGGCCGCGGCGGTCGGCCTCTTCGAGCCTCTTGCGCTCGCACTCCAGGAGGCGGATGAGGGCGTGCTTGTGCCGGGAGACGGTTTCGTGGAGCTCCGCTATGGCTACGTCCTCGGGGGCGGCGACTCGCAGGGTGAGGCCGTCTGCCTCGAGCATCACGCCTCTGGCGCGCAAGTCCTCGAGGAGGGCGTGGGCGTTCATACATCGAACCTCACTATCCCGTCTTCGTCCGGAGCATACAAGGCGTGCAGGCGTGCATTCGTTTCCGGGGGGAGGGGGCACCCGCCCTCTTTCGGGTCCTTTGGGGGGGGAGGGGGGGGTGTCTCCCCCCGATTTCGCGTGCACGCGTGCACGCTTTGTATGCTTGCACATCTTTCGGCTTGGGGAGTATTTCGAGGTCTTCTGGCAGGGGGTCTCCGAGGACGAGCCGGGAGGGTTTGCGAGGATTGTCCTCCAAATCCCGCAAAAATCCGCGATCTTTTGCGGAGCGTACCCTGCGGGAGGCGGCGGAGCGATCGAGTTTGAGGTCTTTCGCTACCTGGATCACGGCCACAGGCTGTGCATCCTCCTGGGCGTGCAGGCGTGCAACGGCGTGCACTGCCTGGCGCACGCTCTTTGGGACGGTGGCCTCGATGCCTTCGGAGACGAGGTCGGATACGAGTCCCCTGACGACTGCGTAGTCCTCGAGAGTGGCGATGATCCTGCCGCGCTCGTCATGCTCTCTGGTGGCCTGGTGAAGGATGGCGTGGGCGCGGATCAAACTCAAGAGGGCGCCGAAGTCCCGGCGGAGCCTGACGGCCAAGGGTGGAACCAGGTTGGCGAGGGCCTCAGCGTAAGGGATGGTCACGCTCCGCGCGGCGGAGGGACTCTCCAGCCACCGTTGCAGCGCGTGCCAAGGCTTTTGGTCTGCCTCTTCCTCCTCTTCTCTAGCGAGCATCGAGAGCACCATGCGGGTCTGCTCGCGGGTGTCAGTAACGGTCAGGCTGAGAAGGCGGGTCTCGTTCTCGGGGTGGAGCTTGACGGCAGTGGTGGTTACTATGAGGCCCGTTGGGCCCTCGCGTTCTATGAGGCGGGGCTTGATCCCGTTCCTGGTGCTCTCGACCGTCTCGTAGCGCACCGCTCCTTCTGAGAGAAGCGAGCGCATCAGGTAGGTTGCGAAGTCGCCCGCCATCCCCTCGGCCTCGTAGATCACGAGGAAGCGATGCTTTATGGGTTCCTCGGAGTAGGCGAGGGTGCGTTCGCTCATGGCGGTCAAAGCGTGGTAGGTGCTCTCGGGGAAATAGCGCAGGACACGCGCGGTCAGGTAGGACTTGCCGCCCGAAGAGGGTCCCTTGACTGCGACACTTACCGGCTTCTGGAGGAGGCGGCTGGTCAGGGCGAGGTAAAGGAGCTTGAGGACCCTGGACTCGCCGGCGACGCCGGATTGTTCAAGCCTACTTGCAAAGCGGTCCAGGATGCGATCTTCTCTTGCCAGCTGTTCGCACGCCTGCCACGCTTTGCGGTCTTTGGCTTCTGCTTGGGCACGGGCTTCCTCGGCCAGGTTTCTCGCCTCCTTGAAGGCCGCCCGGAGTTTCTCCTTGAAGCGCTCCGGGCTCTGTATGTGCAGGTCCGAGACATCCTTGGCTCCGTCTAGCCTCACGAGATACAGCCTCTCGCGGACGGAGGAACTTGATAGCCTCTCTTCGAAGGTCGCGCCCCCCTGGTCGGGCTCCACGACGGCGTAGAGCTTCTCTATGTCCTCTAGGTGCTCGGCCCACTCCTCTTTGAAGTTGCTCGCGCCGGGGATGCCTAAGGCCTCCAGGCCGTGATGCCATAGGGTGTGGCAGTCGCTCTCACCCTCGACCAGGACCACATATCCAGCCTCCCTCGCGTCCTCCAGACGCCAGAGACCGTAGGGAAGGGTTCTACTGCCTGACCTCCACCGGAAGCGTTCGTCTCCTTCCCTGCCCTTCTCCAGAGCAAGGCGGAAGCGAACGGCTTTCTCCTGACCTTCACGGTTCCTGTAGGGGATGCGGATAGCTGGCGAGCCGGAGTAGGTGACATCGGAAAGCCCAAGGCTTTTCAGGAAATCCACCGGCACTCTCTTGGCCCTGGCGTAGGCTTCGAGGGTGCAGGAGGACGGTGGAGTCGAACGCAGATCCGAAACGGTGTCCGCCTCCTCGCCGCCCAAGGAGAACAGATCGCGCATCTTCAAGCCGAGGGCCTCGACGACCTCATCAGTGGAGCAGCCCGCGCGGCAGAGGAGCAGGACGCGACCATCCTCTCCCTCCTTGACGTCGAGGTTCGGGGTTTTCCTGTCGTCGTGGGCGGGGCAGAAGGCGCGGTAGAAGCCGCCCTGCCTCCTCACGCCCTCCAGGCGAGCGAGGAAGGACTCGACCGACTGGGACGGCGCGTTCACGACGATCCCCTGCGGCCGTCGCGCGGAAGTAAGGTGGGCGACGGTGGGATCTCCTGGTTAGCCTTGTGTGCCGTTCTCGCCGCGATCATCCTCATCTCCCTTCGCCTCTCCTCCGGTACGGGCGCTCCAGCATCGGCCTTCTTCCTCTCGTAGCACTCGAAGACGTAGAGCCACGCGCGGGCCCGGGCTTCGCGGGAACTCGTTTCGGGGAGGGGGCAGTGCAGCGGGCTCCGGAGGACGCTCTACGCACGATCGCTAGACCACCTCCTCGCAGCGAGATGGTGTCGGTGTTCTTGCAGCGCGACGCGCTCCAAGACGGCCGTCCTGGCCGTGGACCAGTCTCGGTCGCGGATGGCGGCCTCCTCCCGCAGGGAAAGCCGCCCGATGCGGACCTTCAGGGAGGCGATGTGGGCCGTTTCACCCATGATCGGGCTCCGGACGACGCCGGCTTGACCTGCTGCGCATGCGCTCGATGTCTTCCTCTGTGTAGTAGCGCTGGCCGTTGCGGTCGCGAAGGGCGGAGGGGAAGAAGCCTCGTTTCTCGCCCACCCTCAGCCACTCGGCAGAGATGCCTAGCTCGCGGGCCGCCTCGGAGATCCTGTAGGTGGTGCGCCTGTTCTCTCCCATGCCACCACGGTAAAGGACGCGGGAGAGTGCGTGTACCGGAATTGGCTTCCCTAGCCAATTCCGGTACTAGGACTGAAGACTCACACTTTCGTTATCCTTACCTAGCCGTCGCGATGTCGTATGCTGTGGCAGGTGGGCGTTCGCATGGTCCCTCCCGGCAGGAAATAGGCTTCGGCACAAAGGTATTGGCCTCCCTCGTGCGTGTGATTAAGAGGGAGGAGAAACACGGATTCGAAGCCCCACGCTGGTATTCATCGAAGCGAATATCCATTCCGTACCACCACATGCAGTACCGGCTTCGATACCCGAATACAGGGATGAGCGCCGCAGAAGCGGTTTGGTGGGATGATCCATGCACTACGCTGCATACGAGTTTCCGAGAATTCCTCTTCCCCGACGTTGGGTGAATAAACTCCCGAGGTATTGCCGCGCCGGTTATAGAGGATGTATCTTTGGCCGAGATAGTGTACTTATTCATAGAGAGAGAGGGAGGCTGGTCTGCCTTAGCAACCGCACTCTACCTCATCCTGACGGTCTTCGTGCCCGTGCTCGTGGCGGTCGTGGGGCTGGTACTGGTGCAACGCCTGGTTCCCCCTGACCGCCGAGAGGAGCACAACAACGTCGCTGGCTTCATCTACGCGGTCTTGGGCGTCGCCTACGC
>DATDKO010000021.1:0-11442 GCA_036519935.1 Rubrobacter sp.
CATTATCCCCACAAGGGAGATTGATGTAACACCCGTGTATCCTGATGGCTGCTCGTGGGCGGCGGCGTGATGCTCAGTCTAACCTCGCAGGCCGTCTCACGGGCTTCTGGGGGCCTCTCGCGGGACGTTGCTCCTAAGCCATCTACCGGCACTCTACTTCTAGCCTAACCTCGCCGTCGAGACTCGGGCAGGCGCGGAACAATACTCTTGTCGAAATCGGCGTATATCGAGCCCCTCACCGTCATCAACACACCTTGGACACCGGCTGCGATTCCAGCTCGGAGTCTTATTCCCGCTGCGCAGTGCGGCACATCACCTCGGAGGTGTGCATAGAGATGCGCCTCTTGGGATGCAGCACTGCGGTGGATTAAAGGAGACTCGGCACAGGCACTGGTCATCAGGGACGCTGAGCAGCCACCAATATCGGCTTCACACTGTTGCATGCCGAGCGTGCCGCGAGATTCCTATTGTGAGGCAGTGACAAAAGTGCCAGAAGGGTATCCAGGAGGCATCTGGCACTTTTGTCACCCCGTCGGTTAGCGTATCTGGAAGAATACGCGCCCTCCTCAGTGGACCTACTCCTTCGCCGAAAAGCACAAGGTCTACGGATTGCACATCGTGGTAGTGCTGTGGTGCAGCGAGAGTGGTCGCTGGTGCATCCTTCTCGCCTTCTGCTTGTGGCGGCCCAAACGCACGTGCCCACGCCACTTGTCCGCTCGTTGCGCCTAGTACAATGATCCTCGACTCAAAGGGGATGTCGCATGCGGAGGAAAGAGTATCGCTCGCAGCGGATCGTCGTCTCCTTCGATCCCGAGCGCTGTATTCACGCCCGCTATTGCGTGCGGGGCTTGCCCGAGGTGTTCAACCCGAGCAACCGACCCTGGGTGCGTCCCGACCACGCTAAGACTGACCACGTCGCCGAGGTCGTGATGCGCTGCCCTACCGGAGCCCTGCAATTCGAGCGTACGGACGGTGCTACGGAACGCACACCTCAGGAGAACGCCATCGCCGTCAGCGTCCACGGTCCGCTGTACGTCCGGGGAGACATCCACATAAAGAAACCGCTAGGCGAAACCCTGCTCGAGGACACTCGCGTGGCTCTCTGTCGCTGCGGTGAGTCCCGCAACAAGCCATTCTGCGACAACAGCCATAAGCAAACAAACTTCAGGGACAAGGGCATCCTCGGGGATAACCGCCTCATGAAGGGATCCACCGGCGATGCAAGGAGGCTCAGGATTATCCCTACTGTCAACGGCCCGCTGCTCCTGCGAGGAGAGGTCGAGATCCGGAGTGCCGACGGTGAGACCGTTTACCGCGGCAGCAGGACCGCCCTCTGCCGTTGCGGACACTCAGCCAACAAACCCTTCTGCGACGGTAGCCACGCTGAGGTGGACTGGCGCGACGACTAGCGAGTCACAACTCAGACCGGCAGATGAGCGAACACAGATGTTAGTACGGTGACGTTCCTTTCCGCGGAATACTCTGAGGACGATCTTCGAGCTCTGCCCAACTCCACCTACCAAGTAGCGTCGTCGGGCAGCCGGGCACGGAACCTTAGCTCAGGATGTTTTGCATCTGCGCGTCTACGTATCCTATGTGAGGCAGTGCCAAAAGTGACAGAAGCCGTTTGGCACTTTTGGCACTCCGCTGGTTAGCACATTTGGAAGAACCACATGCCCTCCTCAGTTCTACACAACACACGAAGGAATCGTTCATCATCCTACTCGTGTGTGCATCAGGGAGTCTATGCGTCAATAATTTACGGACTTCTTCTCCAGGCACGTCTATAATTTCTGTATGATGCCGGTTATGGTGAAGGAGGCAGATCTAAACAGGGTAGAGGTGCCCGGGGACTACGAGGTCCTTGACGCCACGGAAGACCATGACGTCGTCCAGTGGACGCTTCTATAATTAAGGGATAAGGGACCGGGCGGATTTAGCCGCCGGGACTGGTACAGTCCACGGGCGTTCAACCGATTACCGCCCGGCCCCGTAGTGCCCCGCCAGACGCCCCAGGACGGCGAAGCGGCCTACTGTCTAGGCTGCTGCCTACTTTCCTATAGAGCGAACGGCGAACCGAACTCCTCTTCCGAAGGCGTGATGTGTCTGTGGATAATGTACCTGGGCCAGGCGTTCCTTCTTACAGCTCATCCTTCAATAGCCGTCTCTCCCATGTTGAGCATGTGGTCGCAAGTGGTTGTGTCCTTAATCTTCTGTAGATTGGTAGGTCGCTAGAAAAGAGGGGCCATCGTCCTCCAAGATGGTTGGTGTCTTATGTCAACCCATAGAAACGGAGCGACGATGGCCAAGGATCATCGTAAGGTGAGTGAGCAGCTGACACAAGAGATCTTGCTAGAGGACCCGAACTTCCTGCGCGAGATCGTCGAGCGGGTGCTCCAAGAAATGCTCGAGGCGGAGATGACCGAGCACATAGGAGCAGCCCCCTACGAGCGCAGCGCCACCCGCACCGGCCACCGCAACGGCTACAAGCCGAGGACTTTGAGGACAAGGGTCGGCACCCTCAACCTGCTCGTGCCCCAGGACCGAGAAGGTAACTTCTCCACGCGCCTTTTCTCGCGCTACCAGAGGAACGAGAGGGCGCTCTGTTTGGCGCTCATGGAGATGGGTAAGTGGAGGGGGTCTCGACCAGGAAGGTCAAGGAAGTGACCGAAGAGCTGTGCGGGACCTCCTTCTCCAAGAGCCTCGTTTCTTCCCTGGCCGGCTCCCTCGACTCGGAGCTCGAGGCCTGGAGGGATCGCCGACTCGAAGCGCGGGCCTACCCCTACGTGTTCGTGGACGCCTGCTACGAGAAGGTCAGGGTGGACCATAAGGTGGTTAACCGGGGCGTTTTGGTCGTCTCGGGCGTTAGGGACGACGGCTTCAGGGAGGTCCTTGGCGTAGGGGTCGCAGACACCGAGAGCGAGGCCACCTACCAGGAGCTCTTCCGGTCCTTGAAGAGGAGGGGACTTTCGGGTGTGCAACTGGTGGTCTCCGACGACCACGAGGGCCTCAAAGCGGCCATCGCTCGCCACTTTCAGGGAGCATCCCACCAGAGGTGCCAGGTCCATTACGCCAGGAACCTCCTCGGCATGGTGGGCCACGCCAGGCGCAAGGAGCTCGGGACGGACCTCAGGGCGATCTTCGCCGCTCCCGACCGAAAACAAGCCCTCACCATCGCCGCTTCGGTTGCCGAGAAATGGCGTCAGAAGGGCAACGAGAAGGTGGCCGAGCACCTCGAAGAACACATAGAGGAGTGCCTTAGCTGCCTCGCTTTCCCCGAGAGTCACCGCAGGCGCATCCGCACCACGAACGGGCTTGAGAGGCTCAACCAGGAGATAAAGCGTCGCAGCAGGGTGGTAAGGATCTTCCCCAACGAGAGATCTTGCCTGCGCCTGGTGACGGCGCTGGCGGTGGAGCAGAGCGAGGAGTGGATCACTGGGCGGCGCTACCTGGACATGGAGGAGCTCGAAAGACACTGCCTCGAAGAGGAGCGAGGAGTAGAGGGGGTGATCGTCCACGGAACGATGAGCTAAGGATGAGCTTGGAGGAAACTACAGAAACCTCAGGACTTGACCCACTTTTTACCAGTCTACGCGCTCCGGGAAGAGGATCTTGGAGACGCCCAGGAAAATGTTTGTGGACTTGCTCTGGTCGTCCAGGTCAAGCCGGTTGACGTTCACCACGATGACCGCCTCCTCTTGCGGAAGGTAAAACATCTCGCTGCTGAAGCCGAAGATCGTGCCGTTGTGTCCGCACCAGTCGCCCAAGAACACAAGCCCCTGCCCGTAACGCACGAAAGGCGGATCTCCCTCCATGGCATAGCTCCTGAGCCGCGCCTTCTGGGTGGTGGGTTCTAGCAGGTCGCCCTCGCACAGGGCGCTCGCGTAGGGCCTCAGGTCCGAGAGCGTCGAGATCATCGCCCCAGCCCCGCCCGGCACGGCCGGGTTCAGGACCGTCTTGTCCTGGAACTCTTTGCTCTTCGGGTTCCAGCTGTAGCCCTGTAGGGTGCCCGGCAGCTTATTGTTCGTCGCGTAGAAGGAGTCGTCCATGCCAAGCGGCTCAAGAATCCCTTCTGCTATCCGGTCGCCCAGGGACTCGCCCGAAACCTTGCCTACGATCTCCTGCAAGAGGACGTAGTTAGTGTTCGTATAGACAGTCTCTTGGCCCGGGGCCTTGAACTGGTTCACCTTCTTGGCCGAGCGCTCGATAGTGTCCTTGGCGGTTATGTCGGCCTGGGGGTGTGCATACCAGTTCTTCATGAACTCTTCGTCTGTGAAATCGGGGATGCCGCTCCTCATCCTTAGGAGGTCGTCCACTGTGATCTTCTCTGCGTTGGGGAAGTCGGGATACCACTTCGAGAGCTTGTCAGAGATCTTTAGCTTCCCCTCGTCTACTAGCTGCAGGACGGCTGTGGCGGTGAAGGTCTTGGTTATGGACGCTATGCGGAAGGGTTGCCCCGGCCCGCGCTGCTCCCCAGTGTCAAGGTTCGCCTTGCCTTGGGCGGTGAGGTACTGGCCCTCGCCCGGCGCCCACACCCCTACCACACGCTTGGCAGGTTCTGCTGTTTCATCTGTTGGGCGACGAACTCGTCGACCTTACGGAGGTTCTCCTCTGAGAAGCGCTCGCCTGCAGAGAGGGCGGTCGGTTCCCCGCTCGCCTTACTCTGGGAGGACGTGGCGTCGACGACGCCGTTGCCGACCTGGATCGTGACTCCCGAAGAGCTGGAGGCGGATCCACCATCTTGTGTGTCTTCTCCTTGGCAGCCGAAGGAGGCCACCAACCCCACGAACGTCAGGGCTGCTACCAAGGCCACTCTCTCTTTCACTTCCATCCTCCCTCGGGGTCCTCGGTAGTGGGGCAAGTTAAGGGATATTGTGTCCGTCCTGCGGATAGTGGCGCAAGTAGCCTACACGCGCTCCCAGAGCTAGCACACCCCCTTATGGAATATCTTCCGAGAACTCCGTCATGGAGAAGTCCACAGAACACGCCACAGGCGAACTTCAGGCTCTGTGAAGTTGCACTCTTGAGTCGCCACCCTCGGTCAGCAAGGCACGGAAGCGGAGCCTGGGCGACTGGGTGTTTTGAGACTCACGTATCCGCAAGCGCGCCGCCCACGAGCAGCCTTCTACCACCTGCCTAAATTTGTGAGAGTCCGCGGCCCCTCCGCTCGAAGCGCACGCCTTATCTAGTGAAGGACCTATGTCTAACAGAGCGCGACACACCAGTTCGGGGCATTTCGTCGCAATGGCACCTTGACTCGGATCATCTCGAGGCTCCCGGTAACCGCTCACAGGGCAAAGGCGTAGCGCTCTCCGTCCTTGATCTCCCGGGACTCATCACCGACGCTGACCTCGATGGTCCGGCCAAGGCCGTCGGTGTGTACAGCAACCATCAGGCTGTCCACATGGAGCGCGATTTCGACCTGCGTCTTGCGGAATCGCATGGGTAGCGAGAGGCCATCCAGCCTCTCATTCGGCTTCGGGCTGAAGCAGAGCACCCCGTCCTGGATCTCGGCCCCCATGTAGCCCCGTTGGATCAGGTCCAACGCCCCGGCCATCACTCCCATGTGGATACCTTCTTGTGTGGTGCCGCCCTGAATATCGCCGACGTCGCTCTCAAGCGCGGTCATGAACATCTCCCATGCCCTTTCGGGGTCCAAATCGGCCAGGATAGCGGCGTGCACTACGAAGCTCAAAGTCGAGCCGTGCGTGGTCCGGGGCTCGTAGTAGGCGATGTTCTTACGGGCCGTGTCAGGCGCGTACTCGTAGCCAAGTTGGTCGAAGATCCGACGGAGCTCCTCCTCGGCGAACATGAAGAACAGCATCAGGGCGTCGGCCTGCTTACTGAGCTTGTAGCGGTCGGGCGTATCCCCCTCGGCCCTGAGGATGCGATCGAGCCGCTGGATGTTGCCGTACTTGGCGCGATAGAACTCCCAGTCTAGCTCCTCCAACTCCTCGTAGCCCTCGAACTGGCTAATGATGCCGTTGTCGTGGAACGGCACGAACATTCTATGGCTCATGTCACTCCACATCTGGACTTCGTTTTCAGTGAGGCCGATCTTGGCACACAGCGACCGGCGCGCCCGCTCAGGGAGACGCTCAATCACCTCCAGGGCCATCTCGCAGATCCAAGCGACCATAACGTTGGTATAGGCGTTGTTACTTAAGCCCTCTTCCTCCGAGTCAAGGTACTTCTCATGGAACTCGTCCGGACCCATGACACCATGGATCTCGTACCGCCCGCGATCCGGGTTAAACTTAGCGATTGACGACCAGAAGCGGGCGATCTCTAGCATCATCTCGGCACCGTAGCGGAGCAGGAATTCGTAGTCCTCGGTTGCTTGGTAGTACCGCCAGATGTTGTAGAAAATGGCCGCATTGACGTGCCTCTGGTTGTGGCTGAGGTCCCGATCCCAGCGTCCAGAGCGTGGGTTAAGGTGGACGACCTGGGTCTCCTCCTTACCGTCGCTACCGCTCTGCCAGGGATACATCGCCCCCCTGTAACCGGCCTCTTTCGCCGCCGCGCGGGCCTCGTCGAGGCGCCGGTAGCGATACATCAAGAGCTCGCGCGTTATCTCGGGCAGCCGGAAGTCGAGGAACGGGTAAATGTAGAGTTCGTCCCAGAAGACATGGCCGCGGTAGGCTTCGCCGTTAAGGCCGCGGGCCGGCACTCCAGCGTCCAGGTCAGCCGTGTGCGGCGAGCAGATCTGCAGTACGTGGGAGATGTGCAAGCGAACCAGTAGCTGGACCCGGCTGTCCTTGGGTATGCGCACGTCGCAAACGGACCAAAGCTCGTCCCAGGCTCGGGCGTGATGGTCGAAGGCTTCGGTGAACGGTTCGTAGCGGCCGACGGCCTTTATGGCATTGGCCAGCGGCTCATTTATGGCGTGGTCGCGCGAGCTGAATAAGGCGACCATCTTCTCGACGCGCACAGGGCTATTCTCTTTGACATCAAAGGTCAGTGTCTCCTGGATGTAGTTGTCCGTCTGGTAGAGGTCACGACCTACACTCACTACCTCGTGCTCCCCGTAAACTCGGGTGCGTGCTGCCTCGGCGATGTATATATGTGACTGGCGGGTCCGCGCCCGAAGGGCGATAACATCGGGACCTATCGCACGGGTGAGATCCGGTTCCAGATGCCTACCTTCGAGCTGCCGGTAGCGCGCGACGCCCCGATTCGTAACCCTGCCGTCCAGCGCGGAAATCACTAACACCTTGCCGGACCAGTTCTCCGGCGTGATTGTCCACTCGATCGCCCCCTGGTGCATGTCGGCTATGCTGACGAAGCGGCGACCGAGTAGAGTGGTCTCGCGGCCCGCCCGGTCACGGAACCGCATGGCACGCACGACCGTCGCGTTCCGTACGTCCAGCTCGTGTCGGTAGGAGAGCAGCTCGACCTCTGTGAGGTTGATCAGTTCTTCCCCAATCTGGAGCCTCAGCACGAGCCAGTTGGGCAAATTCACCAGATCTTCGTTGAATACAGGCCGTCCGGCCATGATCGTGGTCTCCCGATTGTAGCCGCCGTGCATGTAGGTGCCCGGGTAGTGGACGTCGTCGGCGTCGGCCCACTCGGCGGCGCCCCGCGAGCAAAAGTACCCATTGCCGGTTGAGGTGAGCGCCTCGCGAAGGCCTTCTTCATCGGGATCGAAGGTGTCGTAGGCGAACGTCCACTCCAACGCGGCAATCATATTTTCCTTTGCCAACTTCTCCCCCTCCCTATCCCTCAGCGTGCGAGCGTGTCCAAGAATTGTCTCACTTCCTCCGTCGAGAGGAGTATGTAGGCGGCGGCGGTGGTTCGCTCGCCGACCTCCGGGTCGTCGGGCGAGCCGACGAAGATGCCTACCCCACGCTCCGCGAGTGTTTCGAAGGCGTCCTCGTCGGTGACGTCGTCGCCCAGGTAGAGGGGCACCACATCGTCGCGGTCGAGTTCCAGGGTCTCGAGCAGATAAAGCATGGCTCTCCCCTTGTCCCATTCCATTTTGGGCTGTATCTCGTAGACCATCTTGCCGGGCGTAACCTTCAGCTCGTCGGGGTACTCGGCGAGGATCGCATCCACGACCTCTTTTACTCTAGGTCGCTCCTCCTCGGAGACGAGCCGGTAATGTGCCGCGACCGAGGATCTCTTTGGCTCGACCAGGGCGCCCTCGATGGGAACCAACTCCTCGTGGAGCCGAGTCTTTACCTCATCGAGCAACGTCTCGAACTCGGCGCCCTCCTCCCACCCAATGGTGCCCTCTCGGCTCCAGATGTCGAAGCCGTGGCTGCCGGCGACGATCAGATCGTCGAGGCCTATGAGCTCCTGCACCACCCGCCTATCGCGCCCGCTGACCACGCACACCGGACACCGCCCGGCGAGTTCGCGGACGGTTCTGCGCATGCCGTGCGAGATGACGGCGTCTTCGGGCCTGTCCACGATCGGCGTCAGGGTGCCGTCATAGTCGAGGAATACAGCAGGGTTCCTCACGTCCAGCAGCCGGGTCAGCTCGTCGCTGTGGGCCAGCGCGTGCGGCAGATCACTGATGTTCTTGGCCATTATCCGCTCCTTGTCTCATACTAGGCTAAGTTCTGCAAGATCGCGGACAACGACGTCGGCGCCGTTCTGGCGAAGAACCTCCGGATCGTCGCTCCGGGCTACGCCGATGACAAGACCGAAGCCGCCCGTCCGGCCCGCCTGTACTCCGGAGATGGCATCTTCTATCACGACAGCCTGCTCCGGGAGTGTCCCGAGCATGCGGGTGGCTTCTTCATAGGCGTCGGAGGAGGGCTTGCCGGCGAGCTTCTTCGCCGCGGCAACGCTACCATCAACTCTAACCTCAAAGAGGTTCTGAAGACCGGCCGCCTGCAGCACCGCGTCACAGTTCTTGCTGGATGTGACCACAGCAACGCGCCTGCCTCTAGTTCTTAGCTCTTGGATTAAGGCTACTGAAGACTCGAACACCTCCACGCCCCGTAATCTCAAGACCTCGTTGAATAGCGAATTCTTACGGTTCCCGATCCCGCAAACTGTTTCCCTGCTCGGGGGATCGTTGGGATCTCCCCAATCGATAATGATGCCGCGCGAGCGCAGGAAGCTGTCAACGCCTGCGTAGCGTGGCTTGCCGTCCACATACCGATAGTAGTCTGGATCTATCTTGAACGGTTCGCACGATTTTTCCTCACGCTCTGACACCTCCTTAAGGTACTCGTCGAACGTCGCCTTCCAAGCGGCGGCGTGCGCACGAGCCGTGTCGGTGATAACCCCGTCGAGGTCGAATAGCCAGGCCTCGTACTCGTCAGGGGAAACTATGTGCCTTTCCTGAGATATGCTCACTGGATCCTGCTTCCCCTCGCGTCATTTGGTAAGGTGCTCGGTGCGGTACTCGCTGCCAGGCACGTACGGCGGTTCATAGGAAGCATAGCTCTACACGGTCCTGGTTTGAACCGTATCGGGGAGTTCCGCCACAAAACCTGCTGACAGGAGAGGACGATCGGCGTGGAGTCACGCTCAGTTAGCGATCAAGAGCTCTATAAAGCTATTCCGGCGCGTCAGCTGCGATAGTGCATCTTCGGCCAGTAGACGCCCCAGCTGGGGGTCGGGTAGGACCCACGCTACCCTCTTGGGTAGTATGAACAGAAGCGAGACCAGTTCTCCAGTGGAGAACTCCCTAACGTGCCATCTGTCGCTGAGAGCGAGAGATGCGAGGAACCTTCGGGCTGCTTCGGCGGAGGAGAACACCGTCAGCACCTCTTTGCCCAAATGGAAAAAGGTATGGGGAAGCTCGAAGCCCGTGGTCTCACGGCGAGCTATAACGTAGTGAACCAAGCCTGAACATCCGGAAGGAAGCCACGGCGCCTCCCAATCTACTCCCTTCTCCACTACTCGATGACCCTCCACCTTAGCCAGTCGTGAGATGCTCCGTCCGAAAGTATTCGTCTCACTCCTTCCGCCACTCGCGGTACTCCTCACCTCAGGGGTGCGTTCCCCAGTCCGAAGCCCGCTCCTCCCTGACCAGGGCCGTGTGGTTGGCACCACACAGGCACACCGCTTCGGAGGCGGTCAGCACTAGGCTTTGCCAACAGACACACTCCAACACGAGTCAACTCCAGGCATCACAAACGTAGGTCTCGCCATACGACGTCTCCTGTGCCTCGTAGTGACCCTCAGTACGCTCGATTCTTGTCGCCATCCAGCTATCCCCTTTCCCCTACAGATACGCTGGTCGACGTAGCATGTCACTATTGTGTCCACCCACCATACCTGCCACTTCCGAGCGTTGTCAACACCACATTTGGCCGTTCAACGAACTGTTGCTACTTCTCGGAATTCTTAGCCTCGTGGACTTAGAGATTTGAGGAGTCACGGCTTCGCTGCTTCGTAGTTAACGGAAAGCGCGACAACCGAGCGCGATCCCGCCGTATGCATTTTCTCCGTGCGCCTAGGAAGCTGGCCGGGCAGGGTTACGAGGTTGGTTTTTGCACAGGATCAGCTCAAGAATGCTCCCGTGTATCTCTCGAGAACCTTCGTCGGTCAGCAGGACGCGGAACCTTGGCTCAGAGTGTGTGTAGTTTCGGAACGTTGATGATCGTCAGGGGGCCTGTGTAGGGACTGTTCGCCATACACTCCTTCTCTTTCGCCTCAGCGTCGCCGGCGAGCAGGATGCGAGCCATGCTGTAGATCAAGAGAACGGACACGGAGTTGTCGTTGATCCCGGAGTACAGACCGCCTTCGGCGTCCGTCGGCGGAGCTGTAACGTCCGTATGCGCTATCACACATCCTTATACGGCAGTGCCAAATATTGTGGTCTGCTTTGAGGAACCTAAACGGCTAGGACCACATATCGGCTATCTAGTTTCTGGTGCGAAAAGAGCCGGTTGAGTTAGGATTCGTGTGCCTACAGAGATCCCAAACTCAACCGGAGCTACCCTTATGATAGTAGATCGATACGATCCCGTGAACCTCTTCGAGTTGGTGCCCAAGCTCAAACTCGAAATGGAACCGGAGCTGGCAAGGCTCGATGTGCTCCTCGATGACGATGAACTCTTCTCTCTGCTGAGAGCCGATCTCATCCAGCGCTATCCCAACTCGGGGAGGCTCGGGCGCCATTCCACGCCTGTTGAGGTGATCCTGAGGATGCTCCTCGTGAAGAGGCTCTATGGGTGGAGCTACCAACAGACCGAGCGCTTCGTGTGTGATTCGATCGTCTTGAGGCAGTTCTGTCGGCTTTACCTCGAACCCGCTCCCGACGACACCACGCTCATCCGTTGGGCGAATGCAATCGATGCCCGAACCCTTGCGGCTCTCAATGACCGTGCCGTGGAGTTGGCCCGCTCGCTAAAGGTTACTCGCGGCAGGAAGCTCAGAACCGACGGCACGGTGGTCGAAACGAACATCCACCATCCCACCGACGACGCTTTGTTGGCCGATGGGGTGAGGATCATAAGCCGACTCGTGGGTCGAGCGAAG
>DATDKO010000022.1:0-4548 GCA_036519935.1 Rubrobacter sp.
GCCTCTTGGGGACTACGCTTTGTCGATAGCCTTCTCCATCTCCCTGGCGTCCGCCCTGATCTCCTTCTTCATCTCTTTCTTGGCGCGTTTGGTCGCCTCTTCGACTGCACGCTCGATCGTCGCCTCCCCGACCACTATCAAAGCCGCCTCGCTCTCATCGAGCATCTCCCCGACCTCCTTGAGGTCCGAGTTGGACATCCCGCCCCTGAGGTGGCCGATGAGGGCGCCAGCCCCAGCACCCACCAGGCCGCTGACCAGGATAGACGGAGGAAAGATCACGCCAATCGCTGCACCGACAGCCAAACCAGCCCAGCCACCGTGTTGGGTGGGCTTCTCGGTCTTGTCGACTATCTTTACCTTGCCTTCTTCGTTCTTGGTGAGGACGGCCGCGTCGTAGGTGACTACGACATGCTCGCGGTGGAGCTCCTTCAGCTCCTCGAGATCTGCCTTGGCGTCGTCAACGCTCTCGTATTCGGCTGCGTACAGGAACATAGGGTTGTCACTCACAGTGCTACTCTCCCCTCTGTTGCTCTTGCCTTTGCCTGCTGGTCCGTCGTTGGCCTCAACTGATCCTTGCACTACTCCTTTCATGCACTACTCGCTTCTCGTGTACACCAACGTATCTCGTTGCAGGAAAGCTGTAATCCCCCAGTTGCATGTTTCCCCTAGGGGAAATGTTCTCGCTGGGCGTGCGTCCACGCAACAGGATCACCGCCCTACATGCTGCCCAGGTCGTCTGCTCCGTCACTGAGTGACGGAACACACAGATATCATTGGTTATTTGTGGAATACTGATGCGTTGTCGAGATCCACTACGGTGCGGCTGCTAAGCGCAATGTGCAAGAGATTGGCCAGTTAGACTATAATAGAAGTAGGCAATCCTTATCAAGTAGGAGGTGAAGAGGGCTTTGATCATAGGGGAGTCGTGGCACCTAAATGGCGAATAATCTGTTGTGCTATGGGGAGGCGGCCCTAGACAGCGGCACTGAGCAATAGGAGACCGTTATCCACGCCTCGAACGATCCGAGCTTTGATCCCCCAAGGGTTGTCCTCAAGCCCAAGTTGAGGGCGCCATCGCCGCGCCCCGAGCACGTGGTCCGTCGTAGGTTGCTCGATCTCCTCCGGAACGCCTTGGACTGCAAGGTTAGCGTCATAAGCGCCCCGACCGGCTACGGGAAGACGACGCTCCTAGCCCACTGGCGTCAAGTAGAAGAAGCCAATGTGCCCTTCGCCTGGGTCTCCCTCGACGAGCAGGACAATGATCCTATCAGGCTTTGGAGGCACATAGTAGAGGCGTTGCGCCGCGTTGTGCCAGAACAGGAGGATTTCGGAGCCGATATTCTCCTGGGAATGAGCGTTGTGGGAGAGAGGTTCGCCGGAGTAACGCTTCCCACGCTCATAAACGAGATCGCCGAGCTGCCCCACCGGGTCGTCCTGGTCCTCGATGACTACCAGTTCGTAACCGAGGAGGACTCTCATGAGTCGGTGGCATTCTTCCTCGAGCACCTCCCCGAGAATGTCCACCTCGTCATCTCGAGCCGCTCTGACCCGCCGCTGCCACTGGGGCGGGTCAGGGCCAGGGCAGAGATGAACGAGATCCGCACCGAGCAACTCGCCTTCTCCGAGGAGGAAGCCGATTGCCTGTTGAATGAGAAGATGGGGCTTGACATTGACCCCGATGGCCTCTCCTTACTGCTCGAGCGTACCGAAGGGTGGCCTGCGGGGATCTACCTCGCCTCCCTATCCTTGCAGAACAAGGAGGACAAGCACGCCTTCATCGAGTCTTTCGGGGGCTCCAACCGTTACATCGTCGGCCTCTTGGGAGAAGAGGTTCTGGCGGTCCTCCCCGAGGAAGTGAGGCAATTTCTGCTCGAGACCTCGGTGCTGAGGAGGATGACAGGTCCTCTTTGCGACGCGGTTACAGGCAGGGAGGGTTCAGCCAGGCTCCTGCGCGAGCTCGCTCGCTCCAACCTGTTCGTGGTCTCTTTGGACGAGGAGGGTGAGTGGTACCGATACCACCATCTCTTCTCCGAGTTGCTTCTCTACGAGCTCAAGAGCAGCAGGCCCGATCTGGTGCCTACCCTGCGCGAACGGGCGAGCGTGTGGTTAGAGGATGAGGGCTTTTTCGAGGGGGCGATCCGGCAAGCGATCGCGGCCACTGACTATGAGCGTGTCGGACTGCTGATCGCGCGCCATTGGTACGGATACGTGTCCGCCGGCCAGACGGCGACGGTGCAGCGGTGGCTCGAGTCGTTACCAGAAGAGATGATCACCCACGATGCGGCGCTCGCCCTGGTAGAGGCGTGGATCTGTGCCCTCGGTGGCCGGCGCGAGGAGAGCGCGAGATTTCTGGCGCTCTCCGAGAGCATCCCTCACGAAGGCCCGCTTCCCGACAGCACCGCCTCGGTTGAGTCGGGCGTGGCCATCATTCGGGCCACCTTCGGCTACGGTGGCGTTCAGAGTACGGTCGAGGCTGCCCGGCGCGCCGCAGAGCTGGAGCCAGGGGAAAGCTCTCCATGGGCCGCGATGGTGCGCTTCGCGCTGGGATCTAGCTTGTATCTTTCTGGAGACACATCGCAGGCCCGAAAGCCGCTCGAGGAAGCTCTTGTACTAGCAGAGGATGGCCAGTACCTAGTGAGGGTGGTCACCTTATCTTTCCTGTCCTTCGTGGCTATGGACGAGGGACACCTGGAAGAAGCAGAGTCGCGTGCGCGTGCGGCGGTCGCGCTGGTGGGGAGAATACGGTCATATAGGACCCCCCAAACCAGTCTGGCGTTCATCGCGCTCGGCCGTGCGCTCGCAGAACGCGGTGAACTAGAGGAAGCCCAGAAGGAGTTGGAGAGCGTCCTTTCCGCGCGACGAAGGTTGCCCGGCTTGAGCCCCTGGCCCACCCTCATCGGGTTGCTGGCCCTCGCACTGGTACGAGCCGCGCGTGGCGACCGGGCCGGGGGTAGGGCGGCGCTCGCCGAGGCACGGGTCATCCTGGAGGCTCTTCCTGACGCCGGTATGTTCCCCGAGCTTCTCGATCGACAGGAACGGAAGCTTCGCGCCCGCAAGCCGCGGGAGGGGCAGCTCGACGGGGAGCTTACGGAGCGCGAGCTCGATGTGCTTCGCCTGCTCGGTAGCGAGCTATCTATCCGGCAGATGGCGCAGAGTCTCTACGTCGCCCCGAGCACCGTAAGGACCCAGGTCAAGTCCATCTACCGCAAGCTCGGGGTCTCCTCGCGTGGTCAAGCCGTGGAGGAGGCTCACGCCAGGGGGCTCGTCTAGCCTTCCCCACAGACCCATAAATCCCCTAGGGGAAACGTGCCGGTGGGGGAAGACAACCATCGTGGTGAGCCCTACGCTCAGCAGGGAACCTTATGGAGATCGGCGGTAAACAGACGATGAGCAAGAGCACGGGTAAACAGACGATGAGCAAGGGCACGGTCTACCGGATAGTGGTTCGAAGCGAGCTAAACGGCAGGTACGCCGTGGCCTTCGAAGGGATGGAGATGGAGACCAAAAACGGAGATACGATCCTTACCGGGGAGGTCATCGACCAGCCGCACCTCTACGGCATCCTCAACCGGATAAACGGCTTGGGGCTACAGCTCCTAAGCGTGCAGGCCTTGCCGGAAGACGCCCACCCAAGCGCTGAAAGAAGGCGAGAGTCATGAACCTGCAGATTCTCCCGCTCGCCATCACGATGATGGCAGGACCACAGATCATGGCGGCGATAATCTTCGTCACCGCCCCCAAGGCGCTGAGGATTTCCTTACCGTTCCTCGCCGGCGTGGCGATCGCGACGACATTGGGTTTGATCATCACCACCACCGTGGCATCCCTGCTCGGCAACAGCATCTCACTGGGCGACTCCTCAGACTCTGGGTCGAGCGGCAACATCATCCAGTACGTGCTCGTCGGCTTGCTGGTCGCCCTAGCGGTAAAGAACTACTTGGGCCGCGAGACGGCTGAGCCCCCAGGGTGGCTTGGCAGGCTCCAGAGCGCCGACCCGAGGCGAGCGTTCATTACTGGGCTGCTTGTGATCCTGCTGATGCCCTCAGACATCATCATCATGTTCACGGTCGCGGTGAACCTCGCGCAGAACAACGCAGGGTTGGTCGCGGCACTGCCTTTCATCGCAGCGACGGTGCTGGTCGCGGCTCTCCCGCTGTTATTCTTCCTGCTGTTCCATAGGCGTGCGCAGCAGTTCATGCCGAAGGTGCGCGACTGGATGAACAACAACAGCTGGTTGGTAAACATCATCGTCTGCGGCGTGTTTATCGCGCTAATCGTCTTCTAATGTCCAACCTCCGGAAAGGAGAACGGAAATGACGCTGCACGCGAAGGCTACAGGCGATGGGCTCGACAGTGAGCAGCTCTCGGTCAATCCACTCTACACCCGCGAAGGCGAGAGCACGAGTGCCCCACCGATCGATTGTAGACCGAAATCAGAACACAAGGAGAATCTATCTTGAAACAAGATCGAGAGCTTGGGAACGAGGACCTCAACGTACCGGAATATGCCGCCTCGCGCGGCGCCCGTCTGGAAGGGATCCTGGGACG
>DATDKO010000023.1:0-16992 GCA_036519935.1 Rubrobacter sp.
CTCAGGCCCACGTAGAGAGCCTCGGCGGCTGGCCTGTCGATGGGGACGTCGAGCTCGGCGTAGAGGTCTGCGACGATCTCCGCCGTCGCGGCGGCCCTCGGGCTCACCAGGTTGTACTCGGCGTAGAGGGGGTTGTCCTCGTGGTGGTCGACGTTCAGCCTGGCGCCCGCTTCCGGCACCGGTACGCCGCTTCGATCTGCGCGGGAAGTGTCGGCGACGAGCAGGTCGTGATCCGGCGGAAGCTCGAGCAGGGGCTCGCCGGGCATAAGCCAGCCCAGATACTCGGGTACCCCTTCCGCGTGACAGAACACGGCCGTCGCCCCGAGCCGGCGCATCAGACGAACGAGCGCGGCCGAGGCGCCGATGGCATCACCGTCGGCCCCGACGTGAGTCGTCACGGCGACCCTGTCGAGGGTCTTCAAGAACTCGGCTATCTCTGAGAGCGTGTTATTGGTCGTGCGCGTCGTCATCTGTTCTTACCTCCTTCAATGCGGCTTCTATCCTCGTCGCACGTTCCACGACAGGGTCGGGCTCGAAGTGCAGCCTTGGCGTGCGCTTGAGGCGCGTCTGGGCCCCTACCGCGGCCTGGATGCGGCCGGCTGCGCTCTGCAGGCCCTCGTTTGCGGCCATCTCATCCTCGCCGGCGAGCACGCTGTAGTACACCGTAGCGTGGGCGAGGTCGGGGCTCACCCTTACGCCGGTCACAGTGACGAGGCCCTGGATGCGCGGGTCCGAGAGCGAGGCTACCTCCTCGCCTGTGATCTCCTTCAGCTGCGACTCCACCTTGCGCGTGCGACCGCTCACAGTCTTACGAACTCCTCGCGCCAGTTCAGTATCGAGAGCTCCTCGTAGTTGAGGAGCGTCCTGCGAAGCTCCTCCCGCTTCTCCTCCGCCGCCCCGCGCGAGACCGCGGCGAGTGCGATCTCCATCGTGGCGCGCTGCCAGAGGTCCTGGCGATCCGATTCCACCACGGAGACGTTCTTGCGGCGCAGCCGGTCCTTGAGGGAGCGAAGCGTCCGGCGCTTATCCTTCAGGCTCGAAGAGAAAGGCAGCTCCAGTTCCAGCCTTACCGTGCAGAACAAAAGCCGCCTTTACCTCGGGACCTCTACGGTCTCGAAGAACTCGAGCACGTCGCCCTCTTTGACGTCGTTGAAGTTCTCGACACCGATGCCGCACTCGAAACCTTCGCGCACCGAGCGGACGTCGTCCCTGAAGCGTTTCAGGGAGGCTATGTTGCCCTCGTAGACCACGGTGCCGTCACGTACGACGCGCACGCGGTTGTTGCGGAAGATCTCCCCGCTCGTAACGTAGCACCCAGCGACGACTCCGACGTTGGGCACCCTGAAAGTCTGGCGCACCTCGGCGGTACCGCTCTCGCGCTCCTCTATATCGGGGGCGAGCATACCGCGCATGGCAGCCTCGATCTCCTCGAGGGCCTTGTAGATCACGTCGTAAGTCCGGATCTCGACGCCCTCGCGCTCGGCGACCTGCTTGGCCGTATTTGTAGGCCTGACGTTGAAACCGAGCAGGATGCCGTCGCTAGCCGAGCCAAGCATGACGTCAGAGTCAGTAAGAGCCCCAACGCCGCTGCGTACGATGTTGACGCGCACCTCGTCCGTGGAGAGTCTGGCGAGCGCCTCCTTGAGCGCCTCGACAGAACCGGCCACATCCGCCTTGACGACGAGGTTGAGGTCCTGGGTGCCGCCCTCGCCGAGTAGCTCCTCGAGCGTTCGGCGCGTACCGCCCTGCGCGAGCTCCTGCCTTCGCAGTCTCTCCTCCGCCTGCTGTGCGCGGTCGCGCGCGATCCGCTCGTGGTCGACGACCTCGAAGCGGGTACCCGCCTCGGGGACGCCGGAGAGGCCGAGGATCTCGACCGGTGTTCCCGGTCCGGCCTCCTTGACACGATTGCCCATGAAGTCGAGCATCGCCCTTACCCTGCCGTAGGCCGTTCCCGCGAGCACGGCATCGCTCTTCTGGAGCGTCCCGCGACTCAACAGCAGCGTGGCAACAGGACCGCGTCCAGGGTCGCGTTCCCCCTCTATAACGTACCCGCTCGCGGGGGCTTTGGGGTTCGCCTTCAGGTCTTCGAGCTCGGCGACGACCAGGATGTTCTCCAGAAGCTCATCGATACCTTCGCCGGTCTTGGCCGACACTGGCACCGTTACGGTATCCCCACCGTAGACCTCGGGTACGAGCTCCCTTTCGGAGAGCTCCCCGAGAACCCTGTCCTGGTTCGCGTTCGGCACGTCGATCTTGTTGAGGGCCACGACCATGGGGACGCCGGCGGCCCTCGCGTGCTCGATAGCCTCAGCCGTCTGGGGCATGATGCCGTCATCGGCGGCCACGACGAGCACGACCACGTCCGTTACCCGCGCACCGCGGGCCCGCATCTCCGTGAATGCCTCGTGGCCAGGGGTGTCTATAAAGGTAACCTTCCTGCCGTCTGACTCGACCTGGTAGGCCCCGATGTGCTGCGTGATACCCCCTGCCTCCCCGGATTGGACGTTAGCCTGTCGGATCCTGTCCAGAAGGCTCGTCTTGCCGTGATCGACGTGGCCCATCACCGTGACAACGGGCGGCTTCTCGACCAGGTCGGCAGGGTCGTCGTCGGGTGTGACCTCGACCGGCTCGGGCTCCTCGACCGCGCCGATCTCGACCTCCACACCGAGCTCTTCGGAGATCAGCTCTATCTCCTCGGCCGATAGGGTCTGGGTGAGCGTCTTCATCTCACCGAGGCCCATCAAGACCTTTATGATCTGGGTAGGAGGGACCCCTACGGCGTCGCCGAGGTCCTTGACGGTAGCCCCCGGCTCGACCCGCACCCCGCTGCTCTCGGGCTCTCTCTCTTCGGCGGGAGCCCGAGCGGGCTCCTTACTGGGAGCTGGGGCTGCAGGCGCTGCCGGGCGAGCCCCACGATTCCTCGCACTCGCGTCTATAACGACCCTGCGGCGTTTCTTCTGGGGACGGCTCTGCTGCGGCCCGGAGATGGGCTCTTCGGCCGGCGCCTCAGCCATGGTGGCCCCGTGTCCCGAGCGCTCCGCATTCGCGCGGGCCTCTCGCGCCTCGGCCTCCTGGGCCGCTGAGCGGCCGTTGGGCGTTTCGACGCTGGGCCCGGCGCCGAAGACTCTTTCGTAGACGTTATCCTCGACGGAGGAGGAGTGGCTCTTTACCTCCACCCCGGCCTCCTTGAGGCGCTTTATCACTTCTTTGCTCTCCAGCGACTGCTCGCGGGCAATCTCGTATACGCGTTTACTCATCAGATCCCCTACCCTCTACCTACCATGCCCTCGAACTCCGCGGCCTGTGCCTGGTGCGAAGGGATGCCGCAGAACAGCGAGCCTGGCAATGCCATATTGGCGCACCTGCGACCGTTGGAGAGAACGGCCCTGCAGCGGTGCATCGTGGAGTCCTCGTCCGGCTCCCAGTCCTCTTCCTCTTCCTCGTACTCGGTCGCCTGACTCTCGGGCTTTATGTCTATCTTCCAGTCCGTCAGCTTTACGGCGAGGCGGGCGTTCTGGCCCTCGCGGCCGATGGCCAGCGAGAGCTGGTCGTCGGGTACGATCACCTCTGCCTGTCTCTCATCCTCGTCCAGGTAGACCTCGCGTACGCGCGCCGGGCTCAAGGCCTTCGCTATAAAGCGCGCCGGCTCCGGGTCCCACTGGATGATGTCGATCTTCTCGTTCCTGAGCTCGGAGACCACAGCCCTTACGCGGCTCCCGCGCGGCCCCACGCAGGCCCCGACGGGATCTACACCGGCTTCCTTGGACCACACGGCCACCTTCGAGCGCAGCCCGGCTTCGCGGGCGACAGCCCTTATCTCGACGAGGCCGTCGTAGATCTCTGGCACTTCTAACTCGAAGAGGTTCTTTAGCAGACCCTCGTGGCGCCGGCTCACGGTCAGGCTGGGGCCGCGCCCTCCCTCCCTGATCTCTAGCAGGTACACTTTCAACCGCTGTCCGTTCTCGTAGCGCTCGTTCGGCACCTGCTCGCTGGCGGGCAGGATCGCCTCGACCCTACCCAGGTCGACTAGAGTCATCCGTCTGTGGGCCTGCTGTACGATGCCGGTCACGACATCGCCCATGCGCTCGCCGTACTCCTCCAAGAGCTGCTCGTTGTGTACCTCGTTCAGACGCTGGTAGAACGTCTGGCGCATCACCTGGGCCGCTATACGCGTGAAGTCGTGCGGGGTTATGTCCTCGCCGTCCTTCATGACCCTGAGGTCGCCCGTGTCCTCGTCGAGGACGACCCTCGCCTCCTCCTCAGCCCCCTCACGGCCCTGGTAAGCCGCGAGTAAGGACTCCTCGAGCACACCCTTCACCGTCTCGAAGGGAATGCCCTTGTCCGTCTCTATTTCGTGTAGTGCGGATAACAATGCCGTATTCACTTGTATAGGTCCTCCTTGAGGTTCGCGCGGGTCACGGAACCGAATGGCAGCTCCACCTCCGCTCCCTCGGAGAATCTCAGCACGAAAGCGTCTTCGCCCGCCCTGTCTATGACGCCCGTGAAGTTCCTGCGCCCATCCAGGGGTTCGCCGATTCTGACCTTCGCCTCATGACCGACGAAACGCCGGAAGTGCTCCGGCCTCGTGAGCGGACGCTCGATGCCTGCTGACGAGACTTCTATAGCACCATCGTAGCCCTCAGCCCCGACCGCCGGGGCAACGACGGAGGCGATGCGCGAGCAGAACTCGTGGTCCACAGGCCCGTCCTCTCGGTCCAGGAGCACGGTGAGCAAAGGGCCCCCCGAGAATCTGGCCTCGACCAGCTCGGTTCCCTCGGGAAGTACGCCCTCGACCACTTCTGCCAGCCTCTCTAATCCTGCCGTCTCTCTCACCTTCTCCGAACGATAAAAAAAGCAACGGGCCCGAAGACCCCTTGCTCACTTGCAACACGTTCGATTATATCTCAGAGTATGTAGGTTACAAGGCTCGCAGGGCCGCCAGAGGATTGTCTGGTACACTGGCTCGTGCCGGGCCAATCGGTTCTACGAAGCTTTCCACTCCAGAGTCTTGATCACCCAGTCGTTATCAAGCTGGGGAAGAAAAAGGCCGGAGTCCCGTAGGACCTCGGCCAGGTGTTAATGGGTGCACCCTAGCTCAGAGGGTGATCACCTTGCTGGGCAGCGACTCGCAGAACGCCTTCAGGTTGAATGGGCTCTTGGTTATGAATGGGTCCACCAGGTCACATACTCGCCTGGGTGCCTTGGGCTCGTCAAAGGCATCAGGGAACGGCACCTCACCGTTTAGCAGCCGCAGGTAGGAGGCGTGGCGCGCCTCCACGGTTGCGATCGTCGCCCCTGCGGTCTGCAAACCCGGCCTGTGGATGTAGGCGATGGCCCCATCGTAGGCCATTACCCCGGTGTCCTCCAAGACCTGTGCTGTGGCCACGAAGTCGGCCACGCTCTTGACGCCGAAGTCGTATTCGGAATCGCCCACCGGCTTGCCCCCGAGGCTCTCTATGACCTTGATGAGGGTCTGCACGTGGGTCTTCTCGTGGTTGCGTATGCGCACGAGGTTCTCATAGATTTGGCTGCGAACCTTATTGCCAAACCCGTCGAAGATGGCGGCGCCTTCGATCTTGCCCTCGTTGAACCTCTTGAGGTAGCGCCGGTAGAACTCGTACTCGAGGCGCTCTAGAACGAGGGCGTAGTTGAGGATGTCGACGTCTGAGACGCAGCCGTTGTTTCGCTTGCCCCCCTGCTTCTTCTTGTCCTCATCGTTGTCGTTGCCCTTGGCAAAGGCCGGTGCGGCCCCCAACCCCAGCGCCAGTGCGCCTCCGCCTAGCAGCTTCGCCGATCCGGTCAGGAAGCCCCGCCGGGAAGTCAGTGATCCTCCCTCGTTTTCACCGAGGCATGTACGTTCACTCATGCATTCACTCTCCCTCTCTCGAATGTCCAGCGTTCTGGCCAATCTGTTCATCGATGATCGTTCGACCTGTCCTGTAATCTCCCTTCCGCTTCGCGCGCTAACCAAGAATCGGCTCCGTCCGCCCCGGGCGCCCATGACGCTCGGGACAGAGTTCAAAGCCTTTCAATGCAGTCTACGAACATGGGGAGGCCTCGGATCACAGCACGCCTTCGTCTACCAATAATTTTGTAGATGACCTGTCGTACTTGTGCCGTAGTAGAGAGATACAGGAGTGAAATGTCTCTCTACGGATGCGTGTAATCCCGATCGCTGGCATTATGGTCGAAGTAGGAGGCGTCAAGACCCGCTTGGTTCTTCAGGTGAAAGAGAGGAGGGTATATGCCCCGCTATGTGGTCCTGGTGAACTGGACCGAGCAAGGAGTCAGGAACGTCAAGGAGACCCTCGAGCGTACCGACAGCGGCGGCGAGCTCGCCGAGAAGCACGGGTTGAAGTTGGAGCAAGCCTACTGGACCGTCGGTCCCTACGACATGGTCACCATCTTCGAGGCACCGGACGACGAAGCACTGAGCGCCCACCTTCTGGAGATCGGCTCTCTGGGCAACGTGCGAACCACCACGCTCCGGGCGTACAACGAGGAAGAAATGTCGAGGATACTCCAGAGGCTCGCCTGAGCGAGCCCTGCAACCCCGATTCGTGGGGCTTCCAGGAGAGCCTTTACTACTTCCTGTCGTCCTTCGCTATCTCTTCGAAGAGGGCGTCGTAGATCTCGTCGCGGCCGACTTTCCGCAGTGGCTGGCCCTTGGAGAAGATCACACCGTCATCCTTGCCGCCGGCAACACCGTAATCCGCGTCGCGGGCTTCACCAGGACCGTTGACCACGCAGCCCATGACAGCGACGCTGAAGTGATCCTCGAAGTGCTTGAGCCGCTCTTCGACCTTCGTCGCCATCCCGATAACATCGAATCCGAGCGTGCGCGCGCAACTCGGACAGGCTATGACATTCGGACCCCTGTGCCTGAGGTCGAGAGCAGAGAGGATGTGGTAGGCCACAGGTATCTCCTCAATGGGGTCCTCGGCGAGCGAGATGCGGATAGTGTCCCCGATCCCGTAGGGTAGAAGCTGGCCCAGGGCCGCAGCACTCTTTATCGCACCGGGTAGCTTGGTCCCTGCCTCGGTAACCCCGAGGTGCAGCGGCGCATCAGAGTGCTCGCGGAACTTCTTGTTGGCCTCCACCATCTCTGGGACATGGCTCGCTTTCAGTGAGACCTTGAAATCGAAGAAGTCCATCTCTTCGGCGATCTCGACCTTGTGCAAAGCGCTCGCCACGAGCGCCTCGGCCTTGGGGAAGTCCCAGAACCGCTTCTCTACGGACCCTGAGTTGACCCCGATGCGCATGGCCGTGCCCGTCTCCTGGCACTTCTCGATCACCTGCCGGTAGCGGTCGTCGCTTCCTACATTGCCTGGGTTGATCCGCACGCACGCAGCGCCACCGTCGGCAGCCCCCAGTGCCATCCTGTAATCGAAGTGTATGTCGGCGATAAGCGGCACCGGCGAGCGCCAGACGACCTCCCTGAACCCTTTCAGCGCCTTGGAGCCGTTGACAGACACGCGCACCAGGTCAGCGCCTGCTGCCTTGAGGTCGTACACCTGCTGCACGGTCGCCTCGACATCGTAGGTCATGGTATTAGTCATCGACTGCACGGCCACCTGGGCGCCGCCGCCGATGGGCACGTCGCCTACCCTTATCTGCCGGCTCGTGACCGGACGTTCGCGCAGTGCTGCCTCTGTCATCTCACTCCCATACGTTCTTTACGCACCTATCTTAATCCGGTATGAACGGCTGTCCAGTGAAGATCTTACTCAGGTCGGCGTAGGTCGCGAAAAGGAATAGAGCCAGGACGAGGACGAGGCCGAAAGCGGCGATCTTGCCCATCGTCTGCTCGCTGACGGGCCTGCCCAAAACCTTCTCCGCGGCTATAAAGAAGAGATGCCCGCCGTCGAGAGGTAGGATCGGGAACAGGTTGAATAATGCCAGGTTAAGGCTGATGAGGGCCAGAAGCGGCAGGAAGAACCCCTGGTTGACGGCTGTGCTCCCGACCGAGGCGATGCCCACGGGACCGGTGACGTTCGTGTACAGGTCCTTCTCGCCGGTTACGAGTTGTCCGACGAAAACCCCGAGCCGCACCGTGATCTCTCCGCACCTCTGAACCGCCAGCCACACGGACTTTACCGGCCCGTAAGTGGTCGTCTCTAACTCGGGACGCACGCCAACGAGCGCCCGATCGTTATCCTCGGGATCTGCCCCCAACTCCCCCTCGAAGGTCTTCTGTGAACCGTCCCGCAACACGGTTACGCTGACCTTCTCACCAACATCCCGGCCCGACATCTGGCGTTCGAAACCGTCCCAGGTCTTTACCGGTTCGCCATCCAGGGTCACGATCCTGTCGCCTGGCTTGATCCCAACCTCCTGAGCCATAGATCCTCGTTCTACATCACTCACGACCGGCTTTACGTCGGTGACGACACCCTGGAACATGTAAACACCGGCCAGTATGGCGACAGCCGCGAGGAGGTTTGCCACGGGTCCGGCAAGAATGATAAGGGCCCTCCGCCACAATGCTTTGGCGTAGTAGGTGTCACGCCCCTCCGCCCCATCCCCCATCCCTGCCATCTTGGCAAACCCACCAAGGAGTATTATGCGGAAAGAGTAGACGGTCCTGCCGATCTTCTTCTTGACGAGCGCTGGTCCGAAGCCGACGCCGAATTCGGGGACCCTTACGCCGAGGGCTTTGGCCGTGAGCATATGCCCGAGCTCGTGGATGACTATGAGGAAGATCAGACCTAGCAGCGCGACGATGACGGTCATCGTGGATCTCCGCCCACGTGTCTCCCAGCATCATGACGGGCCCATCCGTCCACGGCTTCTATGGCTTCCATGCTCTGCATCATCCCGAAGTCTGGCACCGCCTCGAGGACCTCCTCGATCACATCTGCTATACGTAGGAATCTTATCCTGCCGTCAAGGAAAGCCTGGACAGCGACCTCGTTGGCCGCGTTGAGCGCGACGGGGTAGGCACCTCCGGCACGACCGGCTTCTACAGCGAGCGGCAGACACCTGAATATGTCGTCACGGGGCTCCTCGAAGCTCCAGCTGACTCCGTCGAAGGGCACGGGCTCGGCCCCGACGTCGACCCTCGCGGGATAGAGGAGGCCGAAGGCTATGGGCAGCCTCATGTCAGGCAACGCAGCGTGCAACACGACCGACCCATCCTCGAAGAGAGCACCCCCATGGACCACAGACTGGCGGTGCACGACGACCCTCACGTCCTCCAACGCTACCCCGAAGAGGTGGTGCGCCTCGATCACCTCCAGACCCTTGTTCATCATGGTGGCCGAGTCTATGGTGATCTTCGGACCCATCCGCCACGTGGGGTGCTTGAGCGCATCCTCAGGCCCAGCCTCGACGAGCGCTGCCTTCTCCAGGGAGAAGAAAGGTCCTCCCGACGCCGTCAACAGTAGTTCCCTGATCTCCTCACCCCTTCTCCCCTCCAGACACTGGAAGATCGCCGAGTGCTCCGAGTCTACCGGTATTATGCGGTTACTTGCCGCGAGATCCATAACCCACTCGCCTCCTGCGACGAGGGATTCTTTGTTGGCGAGGGCAACGCGGTTGCCCGCCTGCAGGGCGCCGACGGTGGCAGCGAGGCCTGCGAAGCCGACTATCCCGTTCAGCACGACGTCTGTTGGCGCGCGTGAGAGTTGCTCGGCCGAGCCCGGACCGGCGAGGACTTCGGCGGCGAGACCTTCCAGGGGACCTGCTTCGCTCGATTCCAGCGCCAGATACGCAGGCCCGAACTCGGCAGCCTGGAGGGCGAGGGCCCGAGCATCGTTACCCGCTGAGAGGCCGACGATTTCAAATCGTTCAGGATATCTGCGGACGACGTCGAGGGCCTGTCTTCCGATACTGCCTGTAGAGCCGAGGATCGTGAGGCGGCGTCTCATGATGGTGTTGGGTCCAATCTCATACGAACAGGGAGATATAGTATACCGCCGGGGCCGTGAAGAGCAGGCTGTCCACCCGGTCGAGGATGCCTCCGTGGCCTGGGAGGAAGTTACCGAGGTCCTTCACGTCGAGGATACGCTTCAAGGACGATTCGAAGAGGTCTCCGCACTGGCTCGAGACAGAGACACCGGCGCCCATGACGAGGGCCTTGGCGAGGGTAAAGTCGAGGAGCTGGAGAGCGACGGGGGCCACGATCAGGACCGTCAAGAGGAGGCCGCCAACGCTGCCCTCCACGGTCTTGTTAGGGCTCAGGGTCGGAAACAGCAGGTTACGGCCGAAAAAGCGCCCGGCGAAGTACGCACCCGAGTCGGAGATCCAGGGCCCCACCACCGCTATCAGGATGAGGACGACGCCGTATCGGGAGCGGGGAAACAGCCCCAGATGCGCCAGCGGGACGCCGACCCAGAGCGACATGAGGAGCACGGCGAGAACAGCGCGCAGGGTCCTCGTCTCTGGCCTGGTGGCGAGCCAGAGCAGGGCCCAGGGCAGGCTCACGAAGGCACCTGCCAGTACACCGGTCTCGTGGTAAGGGATGGAGAGTAGAAGTGGAAGCGCGCCGGCGCCAAGGGCTGCCACGAAAGGCAGCGGCTCGAGCGCCCGCGAGAGCTCGTACGCGGCCCCAGCTATGACTACGAGTAGTACCGTGATCATGGCCCATTCGCCGATAGCTATGCTGGCCAGCGCGATCGGCGCGAGCACCAGGGCGGTCGCTGCCCTCCACCGGAGCATAGGGACCCTAGACGCCGCCCCGGCGCCTGGACCTGGACCCGAAAGACTCCAGAGCCCGCAGGAACTCCTGGGGGGAGAAGTCGGGCCACAGCGTTTCCGTCACGTAGAACTCGGCGTAGGCTATCTGCCAGAGCAGGAAGTTCGAGACGCGCAGCTCGCCGCTGGTCCGGATCAGCAGGTCGACCTCGGGTACGTCGGGGGCGTAGAGGTAACTGGCGAACGTCATCTCGTCAACGTCCTCAGGAGAGAGACCGTCTGCGACTATCCGGCGGGCGGCGTCTACGATCTCCGCGCGTCCTCCGTAGTCGAGCGCGATGTAGACGTCGAGGCGGTCGTTACCGGAGGTAAGGTCCTCAGCCTCCTCCATTGCTTCCAGCACAGAGGCAGGCAGGTGCTCCCTTCTGCCCAGAAAACGGAGCCTGGCCCCACGCTCGTTCAACTCGGGCACTTTCTCGCGGGCCGTGTCAAGGAAGAGCTTCATGAGCGTCTTTACCTCTCGTTCCGGACGCGCCCAGTTCTCGGTCGAGAAGGCATAGAGGGTAAGCGTCTTCACCCCGACGCGTCCAGCGGTCTCCAGCAGTGGCGTGAGCACCGAAACACCGGCCCTGTGGCCGGCTGCGCGCGGAAGCCAGCGTCGCTTGGCCCAGCGCCCGTTGCCGTCCATAATGATGGCCACGTGACGCGGAGTCCGGTCGGGGTCGAGGACGCGCTGCTCGGGGGAGTCTGTGGGGAGTCGTTTCTCGACGCGTTCCAGCAGTTAGACCTCCGAGAGCTCGGCTTCCTTGTCGGCAAGGATAGCCTCGACTCTCTTGACGTAGCCGTCGGTGAGCTTCTGTAGTTCGTCCTCGGCCCTGTGCTCGTCGTCCTGGGAGATCTCACCTTCCTTGCGCAGCTCGTGAAGGTCCCTCATCTCATCGCGGCGCACGTTTCTCACGGCAACCCTACCCTCCTCGGCCATGCTCCTCGCCATCCTGATCAGGTCCCGGCGACGCTCCTCCGTCAGTTCAGGGATAGGAAGCCTTAGTATCTTGCCATCGTTCTGCGGGTTGAGGCCGATATCTGCGTCCCTTATGGCACGTTCGATGTCCTTCAAGGAGTTCGGGTCGAAGGGGGTCACGGTGAGAAGCCGAGCCTCTGGAGCGCCGATGTTGGCGACACTTCTCAGGGCCATCCTAGACCCGTAGACCTCGACCTCGATCCTATCCAACAATGACGGGTTGGCCCTGCCTGTGCGTATCGTGGCGAAATTGCTCCTAACAGACTCCACCGCCCCGTTCATCCTGCGCCCGGCCGCCGAGAGATCTATCACGTCAGACATCTCATCCTCCTCAGTTCGCGGCGCCCCACACCAGCGAGCCCACCTGTTCTCCCTGCAAGATACGGCGCAGGTTCCCTGACTTGAGTATATCGAAAACGACGATGGGCAGATTCTCGCCGCCGCACAGCGTGGCCGCAGTATGGTCCATGACGGATAAGTCGTCGGAGAGCAAGTCCATGTAGGTGAGCCGCGGCAGGCGCACGGCGTCGGGATACCGCCTCGGGTCCCTGTCGTAGATCCCGTCAACCCTGTTCTTGGCCATGAGCAGGGCGTCGGCGTTGATCTCCAGCGCCCGCAACGCCGCCCCCGTGTCGGTGGTGAAGAAAGGGTTGCCTGTCCCCGAGGCGAAGATCACGACGCGGCCTTTCTCGAGATGCCTTATGGCACGCCTGCGGATGTAGGGCTCGGCTACCTCCTGGATCTCGATTGCGGATTGGACCCTGGTGGGTACGCCGCGTCCTTCCAGGGCAGCCTGCAAAGCCATCGCGTTGATGACGGTGCCTAGCATCGCCATGTAGTCGGCCGTGGCCCCTTCAATTCCGAGCTCGTCGGCGACGTGCGAACCACGGAAGATGTTGCCACCGCCCACGACGACGGCCAGCTCGGCACCCGCCTCCACAGCCTCGAGGACGCCCCTTGCCGTCGAGTCGAGGCTACCAGGGTCGATCCCGTAGCCGCTGCCATCGCCGGCGAGGCTCTCGCCCGAAAGCTTCAGGACAACGCGCTTTACGGGGCCTAGTTGTGGGAGCGCGGCTCCGTCGGACTCGACCTTGCGTTTGGCGGACTCATCCAAGTCTGCTACTAGAGCTCGTAGCGGACGAAGCGCCGGATCACGACGTTCTCGCCGACCTTCTGGATCGTCTCCTGCAAGAGATCGCCGACCGTCTTATCCATCTCTTTGACGTAGGGCTGCGTGAGGAGGGCCTGCTCGGCGACCCATTTCCTCATCCTGCCCTCGACTATCTGCTGCGAGATGTTCTCGGGCTTGCCCATCTCGGCGACCTGCTTCTCGACCACCCGCCGCTCTTCTTCCAGAGCCCCGGCAGGGATGTCCTCGGGCGAGACGCACATCGGCCGCATGGAGGCTATGTGAAGCGCCACGTTGCGGGCGAACTCCTTGAACTCTGGCGTGCGCGCCACGAAATCCGTCTCGCAGTTGACCTCCACCAGAACGCCGACCCGCCCGTTGAAGTGCACGTAAGCCTCGATTAGCCCCTCGGTCGCAGCCCTCCCACTCTTCTTGGCAGCAAGGGCTTGGCCTCTCTCCCTGAGGACCTTCCTGGCGCCTTCGACGTCCCCTTGGGACTCCTCGAGCGCCCGCTTCACGTCCATCATCCCCGCGGCAGTCTCCTCCCTGAGCTGCTTGATCTTCTCTATCGTACTAGCCAAAGTTACTACTTCTCCTCAGTCTCATCGTTCTCCTCGTCCGGCGCCTCCTCTTCGACGAGCCCGGCCTCTTCTGTCTCAGGCTCTTCCGCCTCAGGCTCCGCGTCGGCTTCAGGCTCGACGGCCTCGACATCGATAGTCTCAGCCTCGACGACCTCAGCCACAGACTCCGGCTCCTCTACGACCTCGGACTCGACCGTGACTACAGGCTCGTCCGCAGCATCTGCTTCAGGTATGGCCTCTGGTTCTGCCTGGGCTTCTGGCTCGTCCGCTGGTGGCCCGGCACTGGCCCCGTTTCGCCTCTCGGTGGGCACCTCCGCCGTCTGCAGCACCTCGGCGTCCACTTGGGAGTCATCGATCACCGGCGGCACAGGTCGTTCGTCGACCTGCACTTCCTCGCCTCTACCGGCGATTATCGCATCGGCGACGAGCCTGGAGATCAGGCTGATCGAGCGTATCGCGTCGTCGTTGCCTGGGATCACGTAGTCGATGACCTCGGGGTCGCAGTTGGTATCGGTGAGGGCCAGCACAGGGATCTTGAGTCTGTTGGCCTCTTTGACCAGGAGCTCCTCGCGTTTGGGGTCTATGACGAACACACCGCCAGGGAGTCGCTCCATCTCGGTTATGCCGGCGAAGTTGCGCCTTAGCTTCTGGTACTCCCTGTTCAGGGCGAACCAGTCCTTGCCGGTTCTTTCCTCCTCGGGCGTCTCGTCGACCCTGACTGCCAGGTCTTTGAAGTACTGGATGCGCGGATGGATCGTCTGGAAGTTGGTGAGCATACCTCCTATGTATCGCTCCGCGACAAAGGGTTGCCCACTCCTGATGGCCTCCTCGGCAAGCGGGATCTGGGCCTGCTTCTTCGTCCCTACGAAAAGGACCTCGCGGTTAGCCTCAGCGACACCGCGAACAAAGCCTAGGGCCCGCTCCAACAGCGTCAGCGTCTGATCCAGGTCGATAATATGGACCCCGGCCCGCTGGGCGAAGATATAACGCTTCATCTTGGGGTTCCACCGTTTGGCCTGGTGTCCGAAATGGACGCCGGCCTCGAGCAGTTCTCGAATTCCTACGCGCTCGGTTGTGCTCTGCAAGATCTCTACCTCTCTTTAAAGGTGGTTGGTATCCTCCGCCCGCGCCTCGCAATCCACCCTTGAATCTCCCGGCGGACCACCACCCGGGCCCGAAGGACCCTGCGGCGGGCGTGCGTAATTACAGATGAGACCTGAAAGCATAGCCTCGTCCGACCCCGCAGATGTTAGCACAAGGGGGTGGATGCTTCTAGCGCCCCTGGATTCTTTCGGAGAGCCGGCTCTCCTCGGCGAGGTTTTGCCTGAGTCGCACGAGCGCGCTGTGCAGGATCTGCGAGATGCGGCCCTCGGTCAGGTCGAGGACCCTTCCGATCTCCCTCAGCGTAAGGCCTTCGTAATAGTAGAAGGTGGTAACTACCCGCTCTTGCTCGCCGAGTCCCTCTATAGCCCGAACCAGCCGCGCGCGAACCTCGGCCATCTCCGCGGCCGACGCAGGGTCGGTCGCCGAGTGGTCCCCTATGAGGTCGTGCAGCCCGGCGGCAGGGCCTCCCTGGTACTCCAGGCGAGCTTCGAGCGACCTCACCTGCGCCCTCGCGTACTGGTTGAGGAACGCTCGATGCTCGGTGACACTGATCCCGAGGCGCCCGACCAACTCCGACTCCGTCGGTGCACGGCCAAGCTTCTGCACGAGCTCGTCCCTGGTACGCTCGACCTGGTGCGCCCTCATTCGAGTCCGGCGAGACAACGGATCCACCTTCCTCAGCTCATCGAGTATGGACCACCGAATCTTGGAGATCGCATAAGACTCGAACTTGGTGCGGCGATCTGGATCGTAGGTTTCGACGGCGTTCAGGAGCCCGAAGAGCCCTGACGCGACGACGTCCTCCTGATCGAGCGGTCCGGCCATGTGTCCCGAGATTCTGCCGGCGACGTATTTCACGAGCGGAGAGTAGTTGACTACGAGCCGGTCTCTGAGTCCCCTGGCCTCACGTTCGGCCATCCGGCGCTCGACGCCGGACATGTCCGCTTCGGCCAGACGCTTGCGGACCCGGAGATAGTGCGACCAGAGAGAGCGGAGTGTGCGCTGTGTCAAGGGACGGCCCTCCTCACGTATGATCCAACGCCGTCGCGGCTCACGAACCCCTTCAGCTCGAGCAGGGCGAGCGCGGTGAGCACCTCGGGCATCTCAACACCGCTGCACTTCGCGACCGCGTCAACCCCCCTCGGTTCGAAACCGACCCCACAGAGCACGGCAGCCTGCGTATCCTCAAGACCGGAAGGCAGGCGCTGGACGTCTATGGATGCCCCGTCTGCCACAGGGACTCTATGCTCCCGCGCTATGGCATCGACGAACTCCGGTATGTCCCACAGAACGCCTGCGCCGTCGCCGAGCAGCCCGTTCGAGCCCCTGCATTCGCGCACGCATGGAGGGCCAGGTACTGCCCATACATCGCGTCCTGCGTCGAGGGCGTGGCGGGCTGTTATGAGGGCGCCGCTATGCTCGGGCGCCTCCACGACCACTACGGTAGCGGCAAGGCCGGCTATGATGCGGTTTCTGGCCGGGAATCGCCATGCCAGGGGCGCCTCGCCCAGGTAGTACTCGGAGATCAGGGCTCCGTGGCGTCTGACCGATTGGAAGAGACCCCTGTTGCGTCTTGGGTAGACGACGTCGATGCCACATCCGAGTACGCCAACCGTAGGGCCCCCGCCCTCGACCGCGCCCTCGTGCGCCGCTGCGTCCACCCCTAGGGCGAGCCCACTCACCACGCACACGCCCCGCTCGGAGAGCGCGAGCCCCAGAGCCCTGGCCGTCTCGATGCCAGTCGCCGAGGCTTTTCGCGACCCGACGAGCGCAACGGAGACCGTATCTGGGACCGCGCCGTTCACAAAGACCGCTGGCGGTGGGTCGGGTATGCTTCTCAACGGCCCCGGGTATGCTTCGTCGACCGGCGTAAGGGCCTCGATCCCTTTGGCCGCCAGGCGCTCCTGCATCCGGCCAGGGTCGAAGACCCGTTGCAACTCCTCCAAAGCGCGCCAAGCCCTCTCGGAGATCTTCGCCCCTCCCGCCAACTCCACGACAGGCCTCCGCAGAACGGCCTCGGGGTCAAGGTTACCGAGGTGCGCGACGAGGCTGCTCCCTACCCTAGCCTGCAAGAGCGAGAGGAACAGGTACTTTGCGCGCTCATCATCTTCCAACTAGGTGCGACCTCCGGTAGTTGAGTGCCTCGGCGACGTGCTCGGCGCCTATCTCCTCCTCGCCCGAGAGATCGGCGACGGTCCTTGCCACCCTGAGTACCCTGTCATGCCCCCTCCCCGAGAGTCCCATCCGGTCCACCGCCCGCCAGAAGAGCGTCTCCGCATCGCCGCGCAAGGCACACACCTCGCGCAGCCCGCGTCCGGAGAGTGCGGAGTTGGGAGATCCCTGGCGCAGGTCCTGGACCCCTCGCGCCGCGCCAACCCGCTCCCTCACAAACCGGGACTCTTCTGCCAGTCTCTCCTCTCGCAGCTCCTGGCGCGTGAGGCGCGGCACGTCCACGAAGAGGTCCATGCGATCGAGCAAAGGACCCGAGATGCGGCCCTGATAGCGCTCGATCTGGCCGGCCG
>DATDKO010000024.1:0-3688 GCA_036519935.1 Rubrobacter sp.
ACAGAGGCGGTGACCGGGATGCCAATCGCTGCCTGCACCTGATCTGCGTGGTACGCATGAGACACGACGGGCGTACCAGGGAGTACGTCGCGAGACGCGCTGCGGAGGGCAAGTCCAAGCGCGAGATAATGCGCTGTCTCAAACGCTACATAGCGCGGGAGATCTACCGCCTACTGGCGCCGATGGCTGCGGCGTCTGCGCCATCAGCACCGAGGTCCCAGGCAACATAGCTCAGCTTCTTGACTGCCCGAGCTTCAATATAGGAGCATCGGATTCAAGAGAGCCGACGAGCGGACTCGAACCGCTTTCCTGCTCCACCTACGAGTGTGCGGTCAGTGGTTGCTAAGGGTTGCACAGATTTGCAAATCCCGCATAAACAACGGGATTTCTGTTCCCTGTGTTGCCCACTATTGCAGGGTATTGCGTGCGGGTTAGGGTCAAACTAGGGTCAGCACGCTGTAGATTACGCGGCGCTGGTTCCTTTGCACACCTTCGGGTAGACAATGCCGGATATGGCGACTCCTCAGACATGACGGCACTCTTAATAGATCAAGTCGAGAAACCTTCACCTCGCCTTTGCCTCGCCCCTCTGCACGCCCCCGAATCATCGCCACGGTGCGCGCCTTCATGAACTTCCTTGAGCGCACAGAACTACTGCAAGGCACCCGCCTCTATGAGCCACGTTCATCAGAAGAGGAATCCTGCGGTAAAGGTATTCTACACTTGCGGGAGGAAATCAGGAGGAGGGAGCCGTAATGGACAGTGAGAGACCAAGCGCCTCGGAAGAAACGATCCCCCAAGCGTGGATCGGCCAAGAGAGGGTGGTGATCAGATCTTGAAAGTGCTCATAACGGATTTCGACTATGGGGACGTAGACATAGAGCATCACATCCTGGAGGGCGCAGGGCTCGAGGTGGTGGAAGTTCAGTGTCGCACCGAGGAGGATGTCATCGAGGCCGGACGAGGGGTCTCGGCGCTGCTGACCCAGTACGCTCCTATCACGGCCAAGGTGTTGGCTGAGCTGCCGGAGTTGCGCATGGTCGGCCGCTACGGGGTCGGATACGACGTCGTCGACGTCGGAGCTGCCCGCGAGCGCGGGGTGTGGGTCGCCAACGTACCCGACTACGGCACCGAGGAAGTGGCGGCGCACGCCCTGAGCATGGCCATGGCTCTCCTTCGCCATCTGCCCCTCTACGACCGAGCCGTGAGGGACGGTCGCTGGCATCCGGCCTCCACGGGCCCGCTCTACAGGCTCAAGAACCTGACCCTCGGCGTGGTTGGAATCGGGCGCATCGGCGGCACCTTCGCACGGCGTGCCGGCCCCTGGTTCGGCAGGACGCTGGGCTACGACCCGTACCTCGAGGAGGACGACTGGCCAGAAGGTGTGAAACAGGCTAGCCTGCAGGAGGTCTTTTCCGAGAGCCTGTTAGTCTCGCTTAACGCGCCGCTTACGGAGGAGACCCGGGGGTTCATAGACCGCAGACTGCTCGAACGGATGCCCGAGGGCGGCTACCTGGTCAACACCGCCCGCGGCGGCTTGGTGGCGATGGACGACCTACTCTGGGCTCTTGAGGAGGGACCTTTGGCCGGGGCCGCGCTCGACGTATTTCCCCAGGAGCCCCCGCCCGCGGGCCACCCATTGTTAAACACTCCGAACGTTATCCTGAGCCCACACGCCGCGTACTACTCCCTTGAGGCGGAGGAGGAAGCGCGCACCAAGGCGGCCCAGAACGTAGTCTCTTGGGCCAAGGAAGGGCGCCCAATCTACCCGGTCGTCGAAGGAAGGCAAGGCTAGCTAGCTTAGGTGACCAGGGCCGGGGCTCCCCAAAAGGCTACCCGGCCTCCTTCGAAGGGATCGCGGGATCGGCTAAGGATCAGCTCGTGGCTTGCTCCGTGTCGGAAGCTTTGAAGGCGACGATCTCCTTGGTGAGGTCCGGTTCTGGACGATGATAGCTCGCTGGAAGAGTCTTGATGACAAGCTATAATGCGTTTCGGCGGTGTCAAAGGATACTGAGCTTTGGTCGTCCGATAAGGAGCGCGGATGATCCAGGCCGGGCCGGATTCGGAGCAGAACATGGGTAACGACCGGTTGACCATTTGCCAGATAAGCGACATCCATTGCGGCAACGCTTACTTCATCCCCGAACTACTGGACCGGACGATCATCGAGATCAACCGTGCAAATCCGACGGTGGTGGTGGTCGCCGGAGACCTCACTGACGCGGGCTACCGGGAGGAGTTCGCACAAGCCGCGGAGTACATCGCTCGCATCGAGTGCGAGAACGTCATGATCATTCCCGGCAACCACGACTCGCGCAACGTCGGCTACATCCACTTCGAGCGGCTCTTCGGGGAGCGCCAGTCGCTCATGGATCTCGATGACGTGGTTTTGGTGGGGGTAGACTCCTCAGAGCCGGACCTCAACGATGGGCAGGTGGGCCGGGAGCACTACGGGTTCATTGAAGAGGCCTTCTCCGATGCCCGGGACAAGCTCAAGGTATTCGTCGTCCACCATCATCTCATCCCACTTCCGGGAACCGGTCGCGAGCGCAACATCATCTTCGACGCCGGTGACGTCCTGGAGAGGCTTGTGGAGGCGAGGGTGGACCTCGTGCTCTCGGGGCACAAGCACGTGCCGTACTCCTGGAGGTTAGAGGACATGCTGATCGTGAACGCGGGGACCGCCTCGACCCTCCGCCTCAGGGGCAACACCCGCCCCTGCTACAACGTGATCGAGGCAGAGGAAGGGCGGGTGGAGGTTTATCGCAAGTACCCGTTCAAGGAGCGCGAGCTCGCGGTGCGCTTCGACCGAAAGACCAGGGAGTACTCCCGCTCAGAGGAGAAGATCGGCGCTGAATATAGCGGCCACCCGCAGCATTGAGCCAGATTTCAGCGGACTCTTACGAACGGGGATGCTGAAGATCTATGGTTAGGACGTCCCCGCCGAAGGCTTGAGGCGAACCTCTTCGCCGACGGATAGCAGAAGAGCTCGGGCGGCGTTGCCCCTGTTCACGGCGAGGCTCAAGCGCCAGTGGGAGTCAGGCACCGCGACCAAGTCACCGTCCTCCGCGGTTCCGAAGGTCTCCACGTACCTCGCCTCGATGACCTCATTTCGAATTCCGATCTCCAGGGGTGTGTCGTACGGGAGGTCCAGATCTTCCTGCATAACGGAGAGCCGGGCGTTACCGAAACGATCGATATTGATTATCTCCGCCGCGACACCCCCGCCTGGTTCCCGCCGGAACCCGGGGAAGTCGAGGGAAACCATCGAGGCTGGCGTCACCCCGTCTCCCAAATCGTCGAGATTTGCCCCCGCGGCAAGGTGGGCCGCCACCGGGGAGAACACGTCACGGCCGTGAAAGGCGCTTGAGACGGGATGCACGTGGTATCGGGGGTTCGTTAGCTGCACCGCTCGCACGATGCCGCCCAGAGTTTCGGCTGCGGGCAGGAGGATCCCATTATCGGGACCAACTAGGTAGGCGCCGCTGCGAACCTCGGCGGCGAGCTCCAGCCTCTTGGTCTTGTCCCCCGGATCTACGACCGTCAGGTAGACGCTGTCCTCGGGCATGTACCGGGTGGCGTGCCACAGCGCCTCTGCGCCCCGGATGACGTCAAATCCGGGGATGGTGTGGGTCACGTCAATTATGGTGGCTTCCGGCGCGATGCCCTTCATCACGCCATGACAGGT
>DATDKO010000025.1:0-7252 GCA_036519935.1 Rubrobacter sp.
TATACTTCCGGCCTGGAGAAGTACTCGAGGAGGAGGGATTCTTGAGCGAGGAGGTAAGATCGGGCGGCACCTACAAGACGCTCGCAGAGCAGCGGGAGGTGCTCACCCCGGCCGAGGAGCGGTTCGAGCGGATACGTCAGACCCTGGGGCTCGTCCTCGGGCCTGTCGCGTTCCTGATCATGTACTTGCTGCCGCTGCCGAGGGAGCAACACACGCTCACCGCCATACTCGCCTTCACCATCGTCTACCGGCTCTCCGAGGCCATCCCCATCCCGGTCACGGCGGTCGTGGCGCTTGCCCTCTGCGTGCTCTTCAACGTCCCAGGCATCAGCCCAACCGCCGAGGACACCCCTGGCGATATCGTGTTCGCTGGCTTCGCCGACCCCGTCATTTTCTTGTTCCTGGGGCCTTCGTCCTGGCACAGGCTATGATCACCCACGGCCTCGACAGGAGGTTTGCGTTCCTCGTTCTCTCGCTGCCCGGGGTGGGGCGCTCCACCTACGGCGTAATCATCGCCTTCGGCGCCATCGCGGCCAGCATAAGCGCCTTCATCTCCAACACCACGACCGTGGCCATGCTCCTACCGATAGGGCTCGGGATGATGGGCGCCCTTGGTGGCATGGTGAGCGATCAGTCAGACACCGATAGGGACGTAAGCCGCCTCCGCTTCGGTACAGCGCTTATGCTCATGTTCTCCTACGGCGCCGGCGTCGGAGGGCTTCTGACGCCCATCGGGACCCCGCCCAACCTTATCGGTATCGCCTTTATCGAGAAGGAGACCGACGTCAGGATCACCTTCTTCGGCTGGGTCGCGACCGCTTTCCCGATCTGCCTGCTCATGTTCATCGCGCTCTGCACCATCCTGATCCTGGTCTAAGTGAGCCGGCTGCGGATAGGATTCTGGTATGGCTTCTGAACTGACCCTCGGTCCGCTGCTGCGCTACGCTGGAGAGAGCGACGCGACCGTCTGGGTCGAGACAGACGCCGCCTGTGAGGTCGAGGTCCTCGGCCACACGGCACGCACCATCGAGATCGAGGGCCACCATTATGCCCTGGTCAGGCTCACGGACCTCGAACCGGGGAAGACCTACGAGTACGAGGTCTCCCTCGACGGCGCGAAGGTCTGGCCCGATGACGAACACGACGAACACGACTTCCCGCCTTCTGTTATCAGGACGATCGCGCCCGACGGGAGATTGAACCTCTCCTACGGATCTTGCCGCGTCTCTGTGCCGCACGAATCCCCGTTCACGCTCGCCGCCGACGCGCACAAAGACGGCTACGAGCGAGATGCCCTCCAGGCTCTGGCCCTGCGCATGATGCGCGAGCCCCACGAGAGATGGCCCGACGCGCTGCTTCTATTGGGGGATCAGATCTACGCCGACGAGGTCTCCGAAGGCGCCCTCGATTTTATCCGCTCGCGGCGCGACACGAACGAGCCGCCTGGCGAGCAGGTCGCCGACTTCGAGGAGTACACGCGCCTGTACTGGGACGCCTGGAAGGACCCCGTCATCAGGTGGCTCCTCTCGACCGTGCCGACGACGATGATCTTCGACGACCACGACGTCAACGACGACTGGAACATATCGGAGACCTGGGTCCGCCAGATGCGCTCCACGCCGTGGTGGGAGGAGCGCATCATAGGCGCTTTCATGTCCTACTGGGTCTACCAGCACCTCGGCAACCTCTCCCCGCGAGAGCTGGAGGAGGATGAACTCTTCGAGAAGGTTCAGGCGGCCGAGAACCCCACCCGCATCCTGCGCGAGTTTGCCTACAAGGCTGACCGTGAGATCGCCGGTACGCGCTGGAGCTACCACCGCGACTTCGGCAGGGTCCGTCTCATCATGATGGACTCGCGAGCAGGGCGGGTACTGAAGGAGGGTCACCGCTCCATGCTCGACGAGGAGGAGTGGGCCTGGATCGTCGAGATGGCCACAGGCGATTTCGATCACCTCCTCTTCGGCACCTCGCTCCCTGTCCTCCTTGGCCCCGGTCTTCACCACCTGGAAGCGGCCAGCGAGGCCGTCTGCGCCGGAACCTGGGGCCGCTCCGCAGCCTGGATCGGGGAGTCGGTCCGCCAGCTCGTCGACCTCGAGCACTGGCCAGCCTTCCACAAATCCTTCACCGACTTAACACACCTGCTACGCTCCGTCGCAGCGGGCGAGATCTCGAACGGCAACCCTCCCGCCTCGGTAACGGTCCTCTCCGGCGACGTGCACCACGGTTACCTGGCGAAGATGGACTTTGGCGACGGCGTCGAAACCCCCGTCTACCAGTCGGCAAGCTCCCCCCTGCGTAACCCGCTAGGCCTCCCCGAACGCCTCGCTATGCGCTTCGGTTGGACGGAGCGTGGCAGGCACGTCGGTGAGGCGCTCTCCCGACTAGCCGGCGTCGAGGAACCGGACGTCCGCTGGTACCTGGTGCACGAAGCGCCGTGGTTCCACAACCACATCTCCAGCCTCGAGATCCGGGGCCGCAAAGCCCTGCTGAAAGTGGAGAAGACCATCCCTGAGAACAACAACGAACCGCAACTGTACAGGATCCTCGAACATCGTCTGGCATGAACAGCACTTCAGCCAGTCAGCACGCCGCACACTTCGCTCTTCAGCACGCTTCGGGGTCTTCGGCCCTCGCTTTCAGCATTTCAGCCAGGTCTTGGGGAAGCTGACATGCTGAAGTGCTGACAAGCGACAGCCGGAGGCTGGAGCGTGCTGACAAGCCTGCGAAGCAGGCGTGCTGAGATGCTTCCGACCGAAGGGAGGTACCCATGAAAGTCGTCACAGTGAAAGACATGCAGACCGGGCCGGGGCCCGAGGACTGGTTCACCGGCACGGTATGGAGAGACGCTGCTCCCGTCGGCGCCTCACCCGACGTGGCCGTAAACCGCGTCCTCTTCGAACCTGGTGCCCGCACACACTGGCACACCCACCCGGAGGGCCAGATCCTCTACATAATCACGGGCACCTGCCGCGCGGGCAAAGAAGGCGAAGTTCCCGTCGAGGTCGAGGCGGGTAGCGTCGTCTATTTCGCCCCTGACGAGAAGCACTGGCACGGTGCCACACCCGAAACGTACATGGTCCACATGGCTATCAACGTCGCCACCACGACCGAGGGTGGCACCGACTGGTTGGATCCCGTCACCGAGGAGGAATACGGCTCGAGACCCCACTAGACCTTGTCCTCCGGCTGCGGGACGCTCTCGCCGCTGGCGAAGGTGAAGTAGGCTTCGGGGTCGTCGGCGCTGATCCTGCCTCCCTTTATGATAGCGAAGCGAAAGGCGAGGCCGCCGGCGAGCGCGAGCACGGAGGCGAGCATGCTTTTGGAGCGGCTCTCCTTGCCGAAGAGCAGGGCCATCGGCGCGACTATGCCGCCGATGAGGGTGCCCCCGACGAAGAGCGGGGCTACCTCTCTGGAGAAGAGCGGTTTGCTCCACCTGCTCATCCTCGCCAGGGAGGCGGCTATGAGCCCTGCCTCGATGACGATGGTGGCCTTCTCGGCGCGGTGGAGGGCATGCAGGGTCTTCTTCTCGCCCGAGCGCGTGAGGTGGAGCACGAGCGAGAGCCACGATAGGGCTGTGGAGAGTCCCGAGGCCAGGAACGTGGGGCCCATGAACAGCCAGTTACGCGCCCACAACGGGACGGAGGTCGCGGAGATCAGGTTTCCCGTGTTCGAGCCGACGTTGAGCCCCACAGGCACCGCCAGGATAGAGAGAGCACGCGCGGGGATGAGCTTTACGAGCCTGACCAGAAAGTTGTCGTCTCCTAGCAGACCGTCTTCGGCGGCCTGCCGGGCGGAGATCAGGCCGCTCAGGTTGCCGAAGGCGAAGACCGACCAGCTCTGGGTGGACATCGGGGAGCGGAGCTTGAGGATGCGGAGCATGTTGTAGAAGCGCTCGGGACGCCCGAGGTCCCAGATCAAAAGGATCGGGCTCAGGATCATAGTGCCGAGTACCGTGTAACGGCTCGTGCGAGTGAGCGCCGCATCTCTATGGCCGAGTATCTGGGCCATCGTGGAGAACAGATGTACCCCTGCCCCGATCCCGCCGATCCAGAAGTAGACCGGGATCTGCCACGTCCAGTGGGCGTGCTTTATGGGCGGGATGCCGTAGTAGTTCTTGTCTTCGCGCCTGGGGTCCGTCTCGGGATGGTGCGAAGTCTCGACCTTCCCGTTGCTCCGCTGGACGCCGTCCTTCGTCGTATCGCTCACTCGACTCCCCCTAGTCCCTGAACGCCAGCGCCACTACTGCGCCGAGTACCGCGCCCGCCACCATGCTGGCTATGGTTCCTCCCTTGACCTTCTCCTGCGGCAGGAAGGGATGACGGGGAAGGTTGTAGGTCTCGGGCTCGTCCATAAGGATGAACTTGGCGTGGTTGCCTCCGATACCTCCTGTCCCGCCCACCTCAGGCGTACCCCATACGTAGGCCTGACTGTAACCCTTGTCGTGGAGCTCCTGTACCCGCTCCTCGGCGATAGCCTTCAGTTCCTCGACTTCGCCGAACATGATGGAGTTGGTCGGGCACGCTTTGGCGCAGGCCGGTTCGAGGCCGTCGCGCTGGCGGTCGTAGCAGAGGGTGCACTTGAAAGCGCGGCCGTCGTGTGGAACCTGGGTTATGACGCCGTAGGGGCAGGCGGGTACGCAGTAGCCGCAGCCGTTGCAGATGTCGGGCTGGATGTAGACGTTGTCGAACTCGTTGCGGATGATGGCGCCGGTCGGACACGCCTGCTGGCAAGGTGCCTCGACGCAGTGCTTGCACACGTCGCTCATAAAAGCCCAGCGCCCCAGGGCGTCGAGCTCGGCCCCGCCAGGCAGTTGCTCCTTCACGTCCTCGGCGAGCGCTACGAGGTCAACATCGCCGGTCAGACGGCGCTTCTTCGGGTTCTCTATGAACGCGACGTGGCGCCACGTGGTGCCCGAGAGCTGCTTTGTGTTGTCGTAGGAGTCGCCCGTCAGCTCGTAGCCGTCGGCAGGGAGCTGGTTCCACTGCTTGCAGGCAACCTCGCAAGCCTTGCATCCTATACAGACCGTTGTATCGGTCAGGAACCCCGTCGCCACTATCCCTTCCCTTCCATCGCTTTGCGCCGGATCTCCTCCGCCGGCGATGCCGGATCACTGCTGATGCGGAACATCTTGTGCCCGAGCGCCACGCGCTGGGGTGTGAAGATCCTGTCGACCATGCCTGTGCCCATGTTGTAGTAGACCCCTGGCTTGAGCACTTTCGCGCTCCTTATGGGCTCAAGATTCTTTGTGGCCGCCTCTGGATGCTCGATAAGCCAGACCCCGAGGTCCATAAGCTCTTGCTGCATCATCTCCCTGCTGCGGCGCTCCTCGACGCTCATGCACGCCCCCGGCCAAGCGCCCAGTAGAGGAGTCCCCAGGCCGCGCCGAACACCGCGTGGTCAATTACGGGAAGCAGGACTTTCGGCGTCTTCTGGGTCCAGGGCGCCCGGTGGACGCCGGTGAGCGGCAGCCAGCTGGCCCATCCCACGCCCCAGGCCAGCACCCCAAGCGCCGACCCTGCGGAGGCCTCTTCCCCGGGACCGCCCTTCTCCCTGCGCAGGAGGCCGAAGGACATTCCAGTCCCGGTGCCGTAGGCGAAATGTGCTGCCACGGTCAGAAGTCGCCGACCCCACGGCGAGAGATCACCAACGAGCCCGAGCTCCTCGATGCGATCCACGACCTGCATCGGGGCGGTCTCGAAGACCAACCCCATCCTCGCCCAGGCCTCACGTAGCCCTGACAGGACGAGCGTGGCCCCGAGTCCGCCAAGGGCTCCGCTCAGGGCTCTTGCCCTCGCGTCCACGCTCCTACACCCGGCCGGCTTCGAGGTTGGCGGTGAAGGCTTTGGCCTCGTGAATGGCGACGTTGGCCTCCAGCGCGATCGGCGGCATCAGGTCGTTGACGATGTCACCCTTGACCACCCCCTTCGGGCCCCAGTGATAGGGGAGGCCGATGGTGTGAATCCTCCGCCCCTCGAAGTCGTAGACCGGGATGCGGTCGGAGACGAGCACCTTGCAGTGGATCTTGCCGCGGTTCGTCGAGATAGTCACCCAGTCGGTGTTGTCTATCCCCTTCTCTTCGGCCAGCTCGGGGCTGATCTCGGCGAAGAGTTCGGGCTGCAGTTCGGAGAGCCAGGGAATCCAACGACTCATTGCCCCACTCGTGTGATGCTCGGTGAGCCGGTAGGTCGTGACTACGTACGGGAAGCGCGGGTCTTCCGGCGGGTTGTCGGGGTAGTCAGGATGGTCGAGGAACGTGGCTGCCGGGGTGTGTCGGATCCTGTCGTAGAGCAAGTTCGGGACCGGGGACTCGACCGGCTCGTAGTGCACCGGCAGCGGGCCGTCCTTCAAGCCCACTGGGGCAAACAGCCAGCCGAGCCCGTCGCCGTTGACGATGAACGGCCCGTCTCCGGGGACGGCGTCGTCCCCCCTGGCATCGGGACCCGGACGGTAAGACGGCGGCTTGGTTGCCTTGAAGTCAGGCACGTCCCGGCCGACCCACTTGTTCTGCTCCTCATCCCACCAGATGTACTTTTTCCTCTCCGACCAGGGCTTGCCCTCAGGATCGGCAGAGGCGCGGTTGTAGAGGATGCGCCGGTTTGCGGGCCAGGCCCAGCCCCACTCCGCGGCCACTTGGTCCTGCTCGAACCGGGGTTTTCTCCGCCGGGCCTGGTTTACGCCGTCGGCGTAGACGCCTGAGTAGATCCAACCCCCACACGCGGTGGAGCCGTCGTCCTTGAGATCCAGAAAGCCGCTCACCGGCTCGCCGTCGGCCACGGTGTAGCCGCTGATCTCCTTGAGGATGCTCTCTATGTCGGGCTCGTCGCGCTTGCCCTCGGTCGGGTAGTCCCAGGTCATCGCGCTGATGAGAGCGTCGCGCTTCTTCCTGCTCCTCTTGTGGAGGTCCTTGATCCTTCGTCCCAGGTGGAAGACGAACCAGGCGTCGCTCCTCGCGTCGCCAGGCGGCTCCACGGACTTGTCGTGCCACTGCAACATGCGCTGGGTCTGGGTGAAGGAGCCATCCTTCTCGGCCACCAGCGCCGAGGGGATGAAGAAGACCTCGACGCCGCAATCCTCGGGCCTGACCCCATCCATCTTCCAGATGTCAGCGGTCTCGATCTCGTAGGCGTCGAGTACCACGAGCCAGTCGAGGTTCCGCAGCGCGTCGCGCGCGAGACGGGCGTGGGGGCCGCCGACGGCGAAGTTCTGCCCGAAGACGAAGGCCCCCTTCACGTCCCTGTCCTTCATCGCCATG
>DATDKO010000026.1:0-4529 GCA_036519935.1 Rubrobacter sp.
CGGTGGTGTCAGAGTGGTGTCAATATCATCCTCGTATTCGCGTAACACTGCCGTTACCACGTCTAGTTCTTGTGAGTCCAAACCGGGCAAGCTGTGCCTCATTCGGTTGACTAGCGAAGCTCCCCTCCCGGCCCCATACAGACGTTGATGTCGCGGAACGCTCGAGGGCCCAGCCAAGGATGCACCTCTGGCCTACTTGATGGCTTCGGATCATCGGCTAGCCAGTGTCCCATTGTGGGCAGCTCTAAAGTATCGCTCTCGAGGTCGACACAGGAACAGTCGTCCTTGGATGGTACTGTCAGGGGCGTGTCGAGGCCTCGCGAGGTCCCAAAGATCCTTACATTGCTCTATCGGACCCGACGACCCAGGCCGCCGCCGTGCAGGAACCGTTTCTAGCGCTCGCGTGAGGTCGGTCGGCCTCCCGCGGATGCTGCGAAGAACTTTTTCGGCTTGTAAGGTCTTCTAGCCGCATTGCAGGACGTGTGGACTAACAACCGTCACTTACGTCTACCTACTTCTTCGATGAAGAATCACCCAGTGGTCCTAAGGAGCGTCTTCAAACTCTGGTCTTCTCTTTGTGCCTTTGGTCGAGGCCGAGCAACTTTGTGGAACCGAACAGGTAGAAGGCCCTCACGTAATGCTCGATGGAGGCGGAGACGCGTTCGACCACCCAGCGATGAGGATCCACCATCACCGGCCGGAGGTTCTCGTAGAGCCGGCACCGGGCCTGGACGACCGGCGGCTTAGTCCATACGTACCGCGCACCAGAGGTCACCAACCACCGACGACGTTCAGCGCTCAGTTTATCGAACTCTTCCGGCTCACCCGGCTGCAGCCACTTGCGCCAGCGTCCGGAGTCTAGGACGACTCTGGTAAGAGCCTCAAAGAACTTGGAGGGAGTAAGCGGCTCGGAGCGGGCCAATGCCGCCTCGTAGTTGCACAGTGTCTGCAGAGCCTCCGCCTCGATGGCGGTGAATTCAGGACCAACGTTGGCCCCGCCCATGCCACTCGCCGGGTAATCCTCCGGGTTCTCCACCCAATCGGTGTAGTGGCCCTTGACGAGCGACCCGTACGGAGCTACGACCTCGCGCAGCTTCGCCGCCACCTCCGGGTCGAAGAGGGCAGTGTGAAGGTCGGTACCGACCTTACCGACGATGAAGGACGGCCAGGCATGCCTAAGGTTCCGTTCCTCTAGTGCCCAGCTCAACAGCTTCACGAAGCGCTCGAAGTTCTCGACGTTTGCAAGTCCGCCGGCCACCTCCTCAGTGCCCACCTCGTAGGCGACAGGAGGGATGCCGAGGCGCTTGCGTTCGGCTTCAGCGTGTTCCATGAGCTCCACCGTGCGCTCTACGACTACCCGGATGTCCAGGGGCTCGTCCTTTGCGAGGGTGCGGTCCACGGTTGGATCCAGGTGCAGGAGATCGTAGCCGGCCTCAAGGCAGGCAGTTATGGAGAGCTTCACCTCCTTCATCGCTTCTTCAAGATTTAGGTTCGCCTGGGCGTGGGCGTCCTTAAGCCAGAGGCCGCCATGATCCAAGCACGGAAATAGAAGCGACTCGCAATCGTGCTTCTCCGCCAGTTCGTTCATCCGCGTTACGTACTCTTGGGGGGTCCAGCCAGTGTAGCCGCCGTCGCGGTCCACCTGGTTTAGGGTGGTGGCGAAGAGCATGGGTGCCGCCGTCCTGGCCGCCACGACGACGGCGGCCTCGAGCACCGTGTCGGAGTTGGGGCACACCGCAAGCAGGGTGATCGGTGTGCCCCGCTCCTGCAAGCCCCTCACGCGAGTGACCAGCTCGCCGAGTGGCGGCTGTTGCGTAGCTCTCATCTTGGTATCACCCTTTCCCATGGGAACTAACCTTCCGGTAGCTCTATGTAGCTCGTGAGGTTCCTGGACTCGTCGGGATCGACACCCATGTGGACGGCTCGATGGTACGCCAGGAGTTGCAAGAGCGGCAGGTAGAGCAGGCCGAGGGCGTGCTCCGGGACGTTGCCGCCGAGCGGGATGCCGGAGACGTCCTCACCGAGATCTTGCTCCCCGTCCGATGAGAGCGCGAGGACGGTAGGATGAGCGTTTGCGGCCAGTTCCGTCAGAACCTGGTTTTCGTGTTTTCTGCCGCGTCTCGAGCCCAGGCTTACGACCAGGGTGCTCTCGTCTATGACGCTGCGCGGGCCGTGGCGCACCTCCAGGGTATGGTAGGAGACGGCCGAGGATAACGACATCTCTATGAGCTTGAGGGTGGCTTCCGTGGCCACACCGTAGAGCGGGCCGCCGCCTAGGAACACGGTGGACTCCCAGTCCGACTCGGCGATCCGGCGTACTTCTGGCTCCCACCGGTCCAACAGGGCCGGCAGCACGTCGGGGAGCGCCTTTAGTGCGTCGGCAAGTTTCGCATCTCGGGCGAGCAGGGACACTAGGTACTGGGCGGCCAGGTACATCGAGGTGAACGATCGCGTCTGCGGGATCACGTCTTCGTAGCCCTCGGGGATCATGATCGAGATGTCGGCTACCCTGTCAAGGGTACTCCCAGCCTTGCAGCCGATCAGAACGGTGCGCCCGGGGAAACGCTTCGCGAAGGCCTCGACTGCCTTTACGGTCTCCGTGGTCTCCCCCGAGCGACTGGCGCTCAGGAGGAGCGGGTCTCCCTCACGCGGAAGCGTCGCCTCGGGGAAGAGCATAGCTTCGGAGGAGGGGAACACGCTCGCGCGTACCCCCAGCTCCTCTTTCCAGAGCAGGGCGTTGGAGAGTCCCAGGTAGTAGGGGGAGCCACAAGAGGTGAACAGCACGTCTTCTAAGGAGTCCCCGACCAGCGCCTCGATGGCCTCGATCTGCTCGTCGACCGCCTCCAGAGCGGACTTCCACGCGTCCGCCTGGTTCTTTATGTCGTCGTAGCACCGGTAGCTCACGCTATTTCCCCTTTAATCTCGAAGTCGGACAACAGTTGCAGGTCCGGCTGCGCCTCGACCCCGCCGGCGCCCGTCGCCGAGAGCGCCCCACACAGGCACCCCAGGCCGACCGCGCGCTCCAGCTTGTATCCCCTCAGTACCCCGAAAAGAAAACCCGCGTCGAAGCTGTCCCCGGCTCCGGTCGTGTCGACGATCTCCACCGCAGGAGGAACGCAGCGCACCGTAGTTTTGCCGCTGCGACCGAGCGCCCCGGCAGCGCCGCGCTTCACGACGACAGTCGGTACTTCGGTGAAGGTCCCCAGCGCCCGCTCCACGGTAGGCTCTCCCGCTATCGCAAGGAGCTCTTCTTCATTGGGCATGAAAACGTCGGTCTCTTGCAGGGATTCTCGCAGGCCGGAATCCCAGTCCTCGCTCGGGGCCCAACCCGGGTCGAGGGAGGTGGTGGCTCCGGCTGCGCGGGCGCGCGCAAAGAGGTCCGCCAGGCCGTCCTGGATCCCCCTTTGCAAGAAGTAGCTCCCGAGGTGTACGTGGCGCGCGTTCTCCAGTAGGGTTCCGTCCACCTCTTCAGGGCGGAGTTTCGGTATGGCGCCCATACTGGTCAGCATCGCTCGGTCTGTCCCCCGGACCAGATGGACAGTGAGCCCGGTCTTCAGCAACGGGTCGATTACTACGGCTGAGGTGTCGATCCCGGCCCGCTCGAGACGGTCGGTCATGAAGGTCCCGAAGGCGTCCGCGCCGACCTTGCCGCAGAACGCTACCTCAAGACCAAGCCGGGCCGCCTGGTGGGCGAAGATGGCCGAGGAGCTACCCACGGTCATCACGGCGTCGTCGACCAGCTTCTCCGCCTGCCCGAAGACGGGCGTGACGTCGCCGTAGAGCAGGAGATCCACGTTCAGCTCGCCGATCACGAGAAGGTCGAAGTCCGGTCGGCGCTGGGCGCTCACTTACCCGAGCCCGCGACCAAGCCGCGGATGAAGAACCGCTGGCCGAAGAGGTAGAGGAGGAGCATCGGCACGGTGGCGATGAGGGCTCCGGACATCACGAGCGGCTCGTTGACCGAGAACTGCCCCTTGAACAACGTCAGTCCTGCAACGAGAGTCCTGCTCTCGTTGCTCTGGAGGAAGACCAAGGCCACGAGCAGTTCGTTCCAGACGAAGAGTGCGTTGACGACGACGCACGTCAGGAGTGCCGGCGCGCTCAACGGGAGCACCACCCGCCACAGGATGCCGAAGCTGTTGCACCCGTCAATGCGCGCCGCCTCCTCTATCTCATAGGGTAGCGCCTGGAAGAAGTTCGTCAGCAAATACACGGATATCGGGATCGTGAGCCCGGTGTAGACCACGATGACCGAGGGCAGCGTGTTTATGAGGCCAACGTTGACCATCAGCAGAAACAGCGGCACCACGAGTACGACCGGGGGTACCACCATGAGGGAGACCGTCCCGTTTAGGAAGGCGTCTCGTCCATAGAAGTTCATTCTCGCCAGCGCGTACGCGGCGAGGACGCTGACCGCGGTTGCGATGAGGACCGAGGACACTGTCACCACGACGCTGTTGAAGGTCCAGGTGATCAAATCCCCTCTGCTCAGGGCTTCCAGCACATTAGCTAGTGTGGGCCTTAGGGGC
>DATDKO010000027.1:0-29318 GCA_036519935.1 Rubrobacter sp.
GGAGCGTAAGCCCTTGCCGTCGCCCTTCGCGCGAACTATGTCTCCGTCCCTGCGGGCGTCGACGATGCGTGCGACCTCGACGCCCGAGCGTCTGAGGTCTTCCGCCGCCGCGTCGCCGCTTTCGTTCGCAGAGAATATGACCGCACGGCCTCCGGGCTTGACGGCGTAGAGGTTGATCAAACGCCGCGCGGCGGTCGAGAGGATGACCCCTGGCGTATCGTTGCCCTCGAAGACGTAGGGGCGTTCTATGAGGCCAGGCGCCACCACGAGCGTCTTGGCCCTGGCCTTGACGAGCCGCTCCTCGACATGGGGCAGGTCGCGTTGCATCACCGCGACCCAGTTATCGTCGTAGCGCCCGTTGACGACCGAGTTGGTCATCACTTGGATGCCCGGCGTGCGGGCCACCTCCTCACGCAGTCCGCGCAAGGCATCCAGCTCGTCCCCCCAACGTAGATGGCCGCCGAGCTCGTACTCTTCCTCGACCAGCAAGACTTGCGCCCCATCTCTTCCGGCCGCGACCGCCGCCGCCATCCCCGCGGGACCGCCTCCGGCGACGAGGACGTCGGGGTGGGCGTAGCGCTTGTCGAAGTAGGCTTGCGCCGGACTGGCCGAGACTCTGCCGCCCGCGGAGAAACGCCGCAGCACCCGCCGGTATAAGGGCCACAGCCGGCGGGGCTTGATGAAGGTCTTGTAATAGAAGCCGGCGGAGAGAAAGCGGCCGAAGGCCCCGTTGGCCGACTTCACGTCGTACTCGAGCGAGGGCCAGACCCCCTGGGGACTAACGGCCATGCCAGGCTCTACGCGCCTGTGGGCGCCCCTGACGTTCGGCTCGTCGCCGACCTGCACCATGCAACCTGGGTCCAGGAAGCTCGCCGTTAGCAGTCCGCGCGGGCGATGGTACTTGAAGCTGCGGGAGAAGATCCGCTCCCCGCAAGCCGCAAGTGCCGAGATGATTGTGTCCCCCCCATAAGCGGGGTACTCTTCGCCGTTCCACGTGAACGTGAACTCTCGCCCGCGGTCGATAACCTCGCCCGGCCGGTGGTGCAGGCGCATGGACATGACGGTATTCTGTACCGTCTGCGTCGTCAATAGATCGCACCTCCGCCGTCGCCCGCGACGTTCGCCCGCTCTTCCTGCTCCGCAAAGCGTGGCCGCGCTTCTGGGAGCCGCGAGGTCCTCTCTTCGTTGGTCACTGTATTTCGCTCGGCGACGAAATGCTTCCTGCACCCTGCGCTGTGGTACCACGTCTCCGTCGTCCAGCCAGCCGGGTTGTTGCGCGCGTAGAGGTAAGCCCTCCACTCATCGACGCCGGTCTCGTTCGGGTCGGGGCGTTCCGACACCTCTCCTGCGTAGCGGAACTCCGAAGCGTTGCGTGGCCCGCAGTACGGGCACTGCAGCAGGATCATGACCTTCCCTCACGCTCAGTGCCCAACGGCCGCCGCTCCCTTCTCGCCCATAAGATCTGCCCTCCCGAACCGGTCGAGGCCGAAGGGGACGATGAGCTCTGGCGTCTTGCCAGTGGCGACGAGTTGGGCAATAGTCTCGCCCGAGACGGGGCCAGCCTTGAACCCGTACGTGCCCCAGCCCACGTCTACGAGGAAGCCGGTCACCGGCGTTACGCCCATGATAGGCGAGAAATCAGGCGTCATGTCGCACAGCCCCGACCACTGGCGCAACAGGCGCATTTTGGACAGGGAGGGCATGAGCTCGAGCACGTGCCCGGCCAGGCCCTCGGTGAACTCCAGCGAGCCCCGCATCGAGTAGGAGGTGAAAGGGTCAACGCTGGCGCCGAAGACCAGCTCGCCCCTGTCGGTCTGGCTCACGTACACGTGCAGCGTGCCCGAGACTATTACGGGGTCGAGGAATGGCCTGACGGGTTCCGTGACAGCCGCCTGCAGGGGGAAGGTGCTTATCGGCATCCTCACGCCTGCCATCTCCGAGATCAGGCTCGACCACCCGGCCGTGCAGTTGACCACGACACGCGTGGCGATGTAGCCCTGGTCCGTCCTGACACCCTCAACACTGCCTTCCGCAACATCGATGCCCTTAACCTCGGTGTTCTGGTGGATGTGCACGCCTTGGGCGTCCGCGCCGCGGGCGTAACCCCAGACCACGGCGTCGTGGCGGATGATCCCGCCCGGCGGATGATAGAGCGCGCCGAGAATCGGGTAGCGCACGTCCTCCGAGGTGTCCATGAAGGGGACGAGCTTCTTTATCTCATCAGGCCCGATGACCTCGGAATCTACCCCTTCTAGCTTGTTGACCTCGGCCCGCCAGCGCATGGTGCGCAGCGAGCTGTCGTTGTGTGCGAGGGTGAGGTGGCCGCGCTGGGCGAACATCGCGTTGTAGTTCAGATCCGCGGACAGAGTCTCGTAGAGCTTTACGGAACGGTCGTAGAAGCGTATGCCCTCAGGCGTGAGGTAGTTCGAGCGGATGATCGCCGTGTTGCGCCCCGACCCGCCGCTGCCTATGTAGCCCTTGTCGAGGACCGCCACGTTCGTGATACCGTGATTCTTCGCCAGATAATAGGCGGTCGCGAGGCCGTGCACGCCGCCCCCGACGACGACGACGTCGTAGCTCGCCTTCAGGTCGTGCTTGCGCCAGGCCCGCGGCCATTCAGCCTGCGAGAAGCCGTGGCGCAAAAGAGCGAACGCGGAGTACCGGTAAGGTTTGTGGCCGTTCTTCGAGCCATCACGGTCGGGACGGACCGAGGACGTGGCGGACCTGAAGACCGACCTTATCGCCCTCGGCGCCCTCATCGCGGCGCTCCTGCGCCGCTGGCCTTCTCGGGACCGAGCATCCCTTGCCTCCACTGTTCCGTACCCTCAACCTGGTTGAAAGTGTAGAGGTGCAGCCCCGCGATGTCGTAATGTTCGTCACCGGCGTAAGGGGCCAGCCTCTCGACCAGTTCCTCGGGTCTATATCCACCTGGCTTCAACAGCATACCAACCAGGCCGGCCTGCTTTTTGAGGAACCGGGCTGAATCGCCTACGCCGCCTTCAGCGAGACCTGCAGCAGCTTCTTCCGGTCCACTAAGCCGGGCAACCCCACGTAGACCGGCAGCCGGATCCCTCTGTGGCGGATGTCGGAGATCCAGCCGAGGATCGCATCAGCGTCGAAGCAGAGCTGGGTGACCACGTAGGAGGCGAACGGCTGCTTGTCCATCAGCGCACGGTCGAGCTCATCGTCGTCGATCAAGGGGTGCCCCTCAGGGTACCCGCCGATGCCGACCTCCTCGATCTGGTGCTCCAAGCGCGACATCGCGTCGAGCAGTTGGAAGGCGCTCGCGTACGGGCCGACGGGCTCCCTGGCGTCGCCCCCGATAACGTGGATCTCTTGCAGGCCATGCTCATCGAACCACCGCAATATCTCTTCGAGGTGCGCCCTGTCGGCCACGAGCCGCGCCGCGATGTGCGGCACGACCCGAAAGTGGCGCTGCAGCAACCACTCACTGAAAAGCAGGGTACTCTCGATGCCCTTTGTCGGCGAGCAGGTCACGGCCACCTTCGCATCTCTGGGGAGATGGTCGACCTGCTCCTCATCCCCTTTCGTCGGGAGGATCTCGAGCCTGGGCCGCAACAGTATCTCGGAGTCAGTCATCGGCCAACGCCCCGTGCGGCTAGTACGACCTCGCGGTACCCACTTTCAGATCCGCCTTGACGGTCTTCTTTCTCGGGTCTATGAACGGCTTCTCGATAACAGTGGCCTCGTACTCGCCGGTCTCCATCCTCACCGTCAGCCCCGTCCCCAGGTCAGCGTGCTCGATGGGCACGAGGGCATACCCGATGTTCTTCTCCAGGCGCGGGGACCAGAATGCCGAGGAGACCTGGCCAATCTGCGAGCCGTCGTCGACGACCTGCAGATAATCCTCTATGTAACCTATCAGGGGGTCGCAATCGAGCTCTGTGCCGACCACCTTGCGCTTTACGCCCTCGTCCGCGATGCGCCTGAGCGCCTCCTTGCCGATAAAGTCGGCCTCCTGATCCAGCTCCACCGTGTACCCCAGGTCCGCCTCGTAAGGGTTCAGGAAGTGGTAGTCACTGTAGCTGTTGTTATCCAGCGCGATGTCGGAGCCGTAGCTCAGGATGCCGGCCTCGACCCGCCGGATCTGGCAAGGCCCGATCGGCGAGAGGTTGTGGGGCTCGCCGGCCTCGAGCATTAAGTCCCAGAACTTCATGCCGTCGCGGCTGGCGTTCCTGAGGTAAATCTCGAACCCCACCTCGCCGGTGTAGCCGGTCCGCGAGACCACGACGTCCATGCCGTCGAGATCGTACTCGTCCATCCAGTAGTACTTGAGGTCGAGGATCTCCTCGCCGAAGATGTCCACCATGAGGTCCCTGGATCTGGGGCCCTGGATCTGGACCGGGGCGACGTCGGGCTCCCGGATCTGCACGTCCAGACCGGAGACAGCGGCCACGCCCTTAGCCCAGAGCAGCACGTCGCCGTCGGCCACCGAAAGCCAGAAGTGGTTCTCGCCAAGGCGCAAGAGCACAGGGTTGTTGATGATGCCGCCGTCGACGTCGGTGTTGAGGGCGAATTTGCACTGCTTGACCGAGCACTTGTTCAAGTCGCGCGGGGTTAGCATGTTGGTGAACTCGAAGGCGTCGGGACCTGTGATCTCGACCTGCCGCTCGGCTGCCACGTCCCACATGGTGACCTCGTTGACGAGCTTCCAGTACTCCACGAGCATGTCGTCGTAGTGCCTGGGGTGGTACTGGCGGTTGGTGACCGTGTAGGACTGGACACCGTGGCGCTGGTGGGCGTAGAAGAATGGCCCCTTGCGGATCCGCGTGTACATGTGGATCCTCGGGGTGTCGTAGGGAATGCGCAACAGAATACCTCCTGGGATGTCGTGGTGTGATCCTCTTTGTTCGAAATCGGGTGCGTCGCTGCGAAATACCCTGTATTGGCCTCCCTGTGTTTCTCTCCGCCAGCCGGAATGTATCATGGGCTAAATTCCTGTGCAACCATGGTTGCTACAAATGCAACCGTTCCGATAATTCATGCGGGTAGAATCGCGAGCATGACCTGGGGAGTATATGGATAAGGCTCTGGAGGAGTCTCCGGTCAGGGTTATGAGCTTCAACGTCAGGGGATCGTTCCACGACGCGCGCAAGAAGAACGCCTGGCGCAACCGGGCTGCGCTCAACGTCGCCACCATAGAGCGTTACGCGCCGGATGTGATCGGGCTTCAGGAGGCCCAGCGGGGCAACCTCGGCGCGTACCGCAAGCGCCTGCCACGCTACGCCCACATCCGCGGTCCGAGATACGGCAACGCCATACCCCATGACTTCAACACGATCCTCTTCGACCCAGAACGGCTGGAGCCGCTTGACTCAGGAGGTTTCTGGCTCTCTGAGACACCGGACGAGTACTCGAGGAGCTGGGAGACGAGGGTCGCGCGCTCCGCCACCTGGGCGCTTTTCAGAGTGTTGGGGACGGAGCTCACTTTCCTCCACCTGAACACGCACCTCGACCACATAAGCGCCCTGGCCCGCCAGGAGGGGAGCAAGCTAATCGTGAGTAGAGTCGTGGAGATCTCCGACCGCACGAGCGTCGATCCGCCAGCCATCGTTACGGGAGATTTCAACAGCCGGCCAGGTAACAGGACCCACAGGACCTTTACCGAGTCGGGCTTCGTTGACACTTACCTCGCCGCAGGCAACGAGGAAGGCGCGAACACGTTCCACGCGTTCAGGGGAGCGGGCTACCGTGATGCGCACCCCGACCGCGGGCCGCGGCGTATCGATTGGATCTTCCTGAAAGACTCCCAGGGGCGATTATGGGTAGAGTCGCACAGGATCATCCACGACGCCGACGAGAGCTCAGGGCTCTTTCCGAGCGACCATTATCCGATCCTAGCCGATTTCAGCATTGCAGCAAGTCAGCACGCTTCGCCCTAGCGGCCTCCGCTGGTCAGCTATTCAGCACGGTGGCTGCGTCGCCGGTTGGCCAGTCAGGTCTCGCACGCGCTACAAGCTGAAATGCTGAAGTGCTGACCTGCTGAAATGCGCGATTTGCAGAAGTTGACCTTCTGCAAATCGCTCTACGCGGCGCCACGGAGGACCATACCGAGCTCTCCGCTACCGAGCATACGCTCGGCCTCGCGCTGCAGCTGGCGGACGCGCTCGCGGGAGATCCCGAGTTCCTCGCTGAGCTTGGCGAGGGTCGCGGTGTCGCGGTTGCCGAGGCCGTAGCGCCGCACCAGGACGTGCCTGTGACGCTCGGGGAGCCGCTGGATGGCCTCCTTGAGGGAGCCTACCTCCATCTCCCCGATGACCGTGCCTGCCACCTCAGAGGCACGCTCGTCCTCGATCAGCTCTCCGAGTTCGGAACCGTCGCCGTCTGAGGAGAGGGTCTGGTTGAGGCTGGTGGCGTCAGGCATCGCGCTCTTGACATCGAGCACCTCGCCGACGGTCCACTCCAGGCGTCCGGCGACCTCTTCGTCTGTGGGCTCGCGGCTCAGCTCGGTGGAGAGCTCGTTGTAAGCACGGGCCATCTTCCGGATCTTATCCCCCATATGCACGGGGACGCGGATGGTACGGCCCTTGTCCGCCACCGCGCGCTGCACGGCCTGCCTGATCCACCACGTGGCGTACGTGGAGAACCTCCAGCCTCGGTCGGGGTCGAACTTCTCGACAGCCCGCATAAGGCCGACGTTGCCCTCCTGGATCAGGTCCTCGAATGGCAGTCCCATCCCACGATACCTCTTGGCAACGCTGACAACGAGCCTGAGGTTCTTCTCGACGAGCTTCTTGCGCGCCCTGTCGTCGCCGGCCTTGGCCCTCTTGCTGAGATCTATCTCCTCCCTGTGCGTCAGCAGATTCCCCTTGTCGATGCGCGCGAAGTACCCGGGGATGAGATCTGGGGTCTCAGCAGGCCGCTCGCTCCGCCGCCCGTTGGCTATCCCAATGGTGTCCATCAAATGCCTCCTTGCTCCTATATAAACCGTCTACGTCCTCAAAATCCCGCACTACGCTCCCACTTCCGGACGCCACGGACCCAGAGAAAGGTACCGAGCGGATGCCGCCCTTCGTTACTCGAAGTTGTATGGATGCGGGAATGCAGGCTTTTTTTAGGATCTTGCCAAACTAGTAGTTTACACATTTCGGAGCGTTTGTCAAGGTCGCTCAGGCTACAGGTATCAGCTTGATGGTTTTCGCGGTCTGTCGCCGGCACATGCTCCGACCTTAGCCGTGCGTTTGAGAGTATAGTATCTGGCGATGGACGAAACCGTAGCGAGTCGGGTACTGATAGCGCCGTGCATAAAGCTCTCGAGCCTTACGTACGCCGGGCCATGAGCACTTCAGCATGAAAGCTGAAATGCTGACCAGCGCGGGTTGGGGAAGGTCGATCTTTCCCCAACCCGCTATGAGAGGAGCATGTTGCGTTCAGGGTGCTTGAGCCTGGTGGTAAGGGTTGGCGTGGTGTCGGTGGCCGCGGTCCTCGCCGCGTTGAGCACGGTCCTCATCCTCTCGTTCGCCGTCTCGGCGCTTGGGCAGCCTGATGGGGTCGAGAAGATCATCAAGGTGCTCGTGGCCTCGGCGGCGGGGCTCGCCTTCTTCCTGGTTGGCCGCGGCATCTGGCGGGATCTGAGGCGACGTTCGTCTGCAGAACCAGAGGAAAGGCCGACCGAAGAGCGCTGACGCTAGCGGGTAGGAAGATACGCATCCCGTCCGGGGCGATATCTATCCTGCGCCCGGAGTAGAACGGAGTGACATGTGCGGAATTATCGGCGGATATGGTGGTATGGACTCCGAGTCCGCCTCGCTGATGCTGGCGCGCGTCGTCCACAGGGGGCCTGACGACGAAGGGCGCATCGAGGTAGCGGGGAACGTGCTAGGCCACAGGCGGCTCTCCATCGTCGATGTAGAGGGTGGCAAGCAGCCGCTCGTTACGCCAGACGGCAACCTCTACCTGGTCGGCAACGGCGAGGTATACAACCACGAGGAGATCCGGGAGACCCTCGAAGACGGCGACATGAGCACCCGCTCGGACAACGAGGTAGCACTGCGTCTGATCTCCGAACGTGGACCCGGCGCCCTCTCGGAACTGCTCGGGATGTTCGCGTTCCTGATCGCTGGAGAGGACGGCACTTTTATCGCAGCCCGCGACCCCGTCGGCATAAAGCCTCTGTACTGGGCAAGCCGCGACGGCCTCGTCCGCTTCGCCTCGGAGATGAGCTCCTTCGACGAAAGCTGGCAGCCCGACGTCGAGTCCTTCCCGCCGGGCCACTACTGGACCCCCGAAGGCGGCCTCGTGGAGTTCGCCACACCCGTCCCACCCAGAGATGAGCTGGAACACTTCGACGGGCCTGGCGAGCCGGGCGCCAGGATTCCGGATGAGATACTGGAGAAGGTCCGTGGCCGTCTTATAAGGACCGTCGGGCGCCAGATGATGGGCGACGTGCCCGTTGGCGTCTTTCTCTCCGGCGGCCTCGACTCCAGCCTCGTCGCCGCCATCGCAGCCCGCTGGTACGAGGAGCGCGGCGAGAAGCTCAAGACCTTCGCCGTCGGCCTCGCAGATTCTCCCGACCTGCTGGCCGCCCGCGCTGTAGCCGAGTACCTCGACACCGAGCACCACGAGAGCGTCTACACGGCGGAGGAGGCGCTCAGGGTGTTGCCCAGAGTAGTCAGGACCATCGAGAACTTCGATCCTTCGCTGGTACGTAGCGCCGTTCCCAATTACATCCTCGCTGAGTTCACAGCAAGGCACGTCAAGGTCGTCCTGACAGGCGAGGGAGCCGATGAGATCTTCGCCGGCTACGAGTACCTCAGGGATTTCCGCACGGAGGAAGAGTTACACGCCGAGCTCGTGCGGTCTATCGAGGGGTTGCACGACCTGAATCTGCAGAGAGCCGACCGCGTCACGATGGCCCACGGCCTCGAAGCGCGGGTACCGTTCCTGGAGCTCGACATGATCTCCCTCGGACTCTCCCTCCCGGCCGGGTGGAAGCTCGCCGGCGAGGGCCAGGAAGAAAAGAGGCTTCTACGCCAGGCTTTCGAGGGCTGGCTCCCCGAAGATTTCCTGTGGCGCAAGAAGGCCCAGTTCGGGGACGGCTCCGGGGCCGCCTCGGTCCTCAAGGCGCGTATGGAGGAGAGCGTCACCGAGGAGGAGTTCGGGCGCGAGCGGCACGAGGTCAAGCCGCCCTTGCGCACCCGCGAGGAGGTCGCCTACTATCGTATCTTCGCCGAAGATCTCGGCGAGGTCAGGCCGAAGCGGACCATCGGACGGTTCGCCACCCCCTGAGATCCGGCAGCTACTAGAGTATTCTCCGTGAAGTCTGGGGAGCAGCGCGGTGATGTATTCGCTCGACGTTTTCGTGGCGGAGCGATTTTTCCTCGAACGCGTGTAGGGTCCGGTTTGCGGCTGTCCTGGTGGATCTCTAGTATTGAGCGGGGACTCTAGCGAAGGGAGCAGATCGTGGAGAAGTTCATCATCAGCGCAGCGATTACGGGCGGGATGACCGTGCCAGGGCAGAGCGAGGCCATTCCCATAACGCCGGAAGAGATAATCGACTCCGCCGTCGGGGCGCACGAGGCCGGGGCGACCATCGTCCACCTCCACGTCCGTGAGCCGGAGACGGGGAAACCTAGCTCGGACATCGGACTTTTCCGCGAGGTGGTCTCGGGGATCAAAGACCGGTGCGATGTGATCGTACAGCCGACAACAGGCGGCGGGAAGGGGATGACGCTAGAGGAGCGGGCCGCCGTCCTGCCCGAGCTGGAGCCCGAGATGGCTACCTTCAACACCGGCAGCTTCAACTTCGGCCTCTTCCCAATCGCAGAACGGGGCGGAGACTTCGAGGAGTGGGAGATAGACTACCTGGAAGGCACGCGCGACTACATCTTCCGCAACACCTTCGCGGACATGGAGAAGGTCTGCGCAATGTTCCGCGAAGCCGGCGCGAAGCCGGAGCTAGAAGCCTATGACGTAGGGCACCTCTACAACATAAAATACCTGCTAGGCAGGGACCTGCTCGACACCCCGGTCCACATCCAGTTCGTCCTCGGCGTGATGGGTGCGAACGCGGCGACCATCGAGCAGTTGACGCATATGCGCCGCACGGCAACGGAACTGTTCGGTGAAGACTACACGTGGTCTGCTGCCGGCGTAGGCTACCCGGCCGAGTACCACCTGGCAGCGATGTGCCTGATGCTAGGCGGCCACGTGAGGGTCGGCCTGGAAGACAATCTCCGCGTCAGCCGCGAAAAGCGCGCGGAGTCGAACGCCGAGCTGGTCGAGAAGGCCGTAGCCCTCGGCGAGATGTTCGACCGAGAACCTGCCACCCCGGACGAGGCGCGCGAGGCATTCGGCCTCAAGGGCCGTGCCGAAGTAGCGTTTTAGAACCGCTTGGCAGCGGTTCAGCATTTCAGCTTGTCGGCTTCTTGTTTTCGCTGAACGCTTGTAGTCGGAGGTGCGATTTGCGGTAGGGCGATACCTCTGCGAATCGCTTTGGAGAGAGGAACATTGTGAAGAGAGTTTGTGTCTTTGATGTGAACGAAACCCTGCTTGACCTCGCGGCGCTCGACCCGCTCTTCGAGCGGATCTTCGGCGACGCCTCCGTGCGGAGGCTGTGGTTCAACCAGATGCTACAGTCGGCCTTTGTGGCCACCATCACGGACGCATATACGACGTTCGGAGAGGCCGCGGGTGCTGCCCTCAGGATGACCGAGGAGCGGCAAGGGGTGCAGATATCTGACGAGGATAGGCGCGAGATCCTGGGCGGGCTACGCAACCTGCCGCCGCATCCTGAAGTGCCCGACAGCCTGGACCGCCTTCGTGAGGCGGGGTTCAGGCTCGCTACGCTGACCAACTCCACGCAGGAAATCGCCGAGGCCCAGATAGAGAATGCCGGGCTGAGCGACAGGTTCGAGAAGATTCTCTCCGCCGACACCGCGAAACGCCTCAAACCGGCGCCAGCCCCCTACAGGATGGCCGCGCGGTCGCTGGAGATACCCGAGCGTGGAATGCGCCTGGTCGCGGCCCACGCCTGGGACGTGGCGGGAGCCCTGCGCGCAGGGTGCGCCGCCGCATTCGTCGCCAGACAGCCCTTCGACCCGCTCGTCGAACAGCCTGATGTAGTCGGGGACGACCTCGCCGAGGTCGCGGACGCGATCATCGCCGCCGAGACGGAGTAAAGCATTTCAGTGTGTCAGCACGCCGTCTTCGACGGCTTGTCAGCACGGCGGCTACGCCACCTTGTCAGCATGTCAGCAAAGGCTCGCACACGCCACAAGCTGAAATGCTGCCCTGCTTTAACCGGTTAGGGCCCGCAACTCCTCCAAGGTGTCCCGTCCGGGACGGCGCTCGCCCTGTTCCATCGAGTGCATGAGCTCGACGACGCGGGCATTGAGGGGGGTTTGGACGCCATACTCTCTGCCCCTCTGGACCACGCCGCCGTTGATGACGTCGACCTCGGTCTTCGCTCCTCTTTCGAGATCCTGGAGCATCGAAGCCTTGGTCGCCCCGGCGTAGCCCATGGCTACTTCGAGGGCTTCATCGGCCCTCTGGCGGTCTTCGGGGCTACGTATGACGAGCGACTCCGCGGGGACGCCGAGGACTTCGTCCATCGTGATTCCCTGCGCCACCCCGACGTCGTAGCCCTCGCGCCAGACGGCGAGCGCGGCCTCTCTTCCTGCGGGATCGGCGACGACCTCGCTGTAGAGCAGGCCGGAGACGGCGCCGAGGCCCGAGAAGGCGCTGTTGACGAGCAACTTCGACCAGACCTGGCCGCTGATATTCTCCGTGATACGCACGTCGGCCACCGTTTCGAGTACTCCGGCGAGGAGGCGGGTCCTATCCTTCGTGCTGCCTTCCGGCTCCCCGATCACGAACGGCGCCCTCGTGGTCTGCGCCAGATGGCCGGCTCCAATGTTCGTAGCCCCCCACTCCACCGTCCCGACGACGAGGTTCTCGTCGCCGACGATCGTGGCTATGCGGTCCTGAACGAGCCCGTTACCGAGGGAGACGAACGTTCTTGCCTGGCCGCGCTCCACGAGAGGACCAAGAGCGGATCCGAGGTGGGGCGCTTTGAGGGTAACGAGGGCGAAATCGAAGGGGTCTTCGAGGTCTGAGGGGTCTGCATGGGCATCGAGGCGCACGTGGCGCTCCTCGCCCAGTTCGTCGAGCAAGAGGCCAGGGTCCCGCATCCTCTCGACGTGATCTTTGTTGGCGTCCAGGACGCTTACGCGTTGCACCCCGCCCTCCATCTTCGCTGCCGTCACGCCGCCGATGGCACCGGCCCCGACTACGAGGACACTGGCTTCTATCATGAGGCGTCCTTTCCTGCATCGACGGGTGGCAGATCCTCTAGCAGCTCGCCCAGCGCTGCGTAGCGTCGGTCGCGCTCCAGGAGCAACCGCTCCCGCTCCTCGTCCGTGTATTCGAGGAATCCGGCACCGCTCTTGGTGCCCGTACGCCCCTCCTCGACCAGTTTCCGCAGCGATTCCGGCGCTGTGAAACGCTCGCCGAGGCCTTTCCTTAGAACGTCGAGCACGTTCTCGTACACGTCCAGTCCGGCCATGTCGGAGATCTGGAACGGCCCGAAGAAGGGCAGGCGGAACCCGAAACAACTGCGCACCACCTCATCCACCTCCTGCGGGGAGGCGAGCCCCTCCTCGACGCACCTTACCGCCTCCAGGAACAGGGCGTTCTGGATGCGGTTGGCCACAAAACCAGGCCCGTCTCCGACGACGGCGGGACGCTTCCCGATAGAGCGCAGGAACTCGACCAGCCGTTCGACTACCTCTGGTGCGGACGCGTCGGCAGGTATGACCTCGACGCCAGGCGTCCACTCCGGCGGGTTGAACCAGTGCATACCACAGAAGCGCTCGGGCCGCCCGACAAACTTCGAGAGGTCGTTGATCGGGAGCGAAGATGTGTTGGAGACGATAACGGCGTCTTGCTGAGCGGCCGCCGAACAGGAGTTCAGGATCTCTTCTTTCAACCCGATGTCTTCGGGCACGGCCTCGAAGACGAGGTCCACGTCTCCCACAGCGCCAGCCACATCTTCTGCGGTCTCTACGGCCTCGACCCTTCCCACGGCACTCTCAGCCAACAGCCCGGCATCGGCGTGTCCCCTTGCCCGCTGTACCAGCCGACTCTTCGCCTCCTTTGTCAGCTCGGGGGTCGCATCTGTGAGGAGCACCCTGATACCAGCCACGGCGAAACACTCGGCGACACCCAACCCCATGGTGCCTGCCCCGATGATGGCGGCCCCTCGTGGCCACTCCTGATGGGAACCTCGCTCCTCCACCCGACAGACGCTACGGTCTCAGGAAGGCGCGACCTGCGATCAGCGCCACAGCCATAAGTGCGACGGCAGCCAGGGCGATGTAAGGAGGACCTCCAGTCCTGGGCACTTTGCGGACCACGACCGTTTCAGGCATAACCCCTTTGGGGTTATCGACAGGGCCTGGCCTGTACTGGTCGACCGCCGCCGTCGTGCCACCGCCCCCACACGTGACACCCGTCGAGCTAACGACACTGTAGTCGCCATCCGTGTCGAACGCCGTGTCAGCGTCAGGGAACGTCGCGTGGTCGCCGACATAGTCGCCGGGCGGTCCCACTATCGTCGGGCGCCCGTTCGGGGCCGAGATCGTGATCCCTCGTTGTTGGTCGGTGAAGACTGCCCGCGTTCCGTCGCCATCTTCCAGGGTAATGGACGCGCCGGGCGAGACGGTGCAATCACTGGCGGCGACATCGATCACGTCGGGCGGACTGTTGTTATTGTCTGTATCCAAACCGGTCGCGGCCGTGCCAGGGGGTATGCTGCCGCTATCCTGCGCTCCGACAGGGACGGCGATGAGGACTAGGACAAAACACGCCAGGACGAAGCTCGTACCCGCTAAAGAAAGCACTCGCCGCATCCCCACCTCCTTCGTCACACAACCAACGAAAGGTATTGTGCCTGATGGCGCGACATCGTGCTACCGGTCATGCTTTATTGGAGGCTACCAGTTTTCCATCGACTCGCGGATGATGTTCGCCAGGTCTTCTTCGTTGACTTCACGGGGAGCGCCAACGAGCAGCCGCTGCTGCTTCATCGCACCTTCGACCAGGTCCTCTATGTCGTCTTCGCCGTAGCCGAGCTCGCGCACGCCTTTCGGCGCGCCTACGTCTCTCATCAGCTGGATCAGGACCCCAGGCAGCGTGTTCTCGTCGGCCTTCTCTACCTTCTGGCCGGAAAGCAACTCGGCGACCCTGTGGTGCCTTTCGGGGTCTGCCTGGTAAGTGAACCGGAAGGCTGCCGGCGCCGTGACGATAACGGACCAGCCGTGCGGCACGAAAGGGTGGTCCTCGGGATACCCTGGCGGCTGCCACTCGTGCTTGAGGCCTGCAATGGGGTAGGCGCAGGCGTGCGGGATGTGGACTCCTGCCGACCCGAAGCCAACGCCGGCGAGTGAGGCCCCGAGCATCATCGCGCCGCGGGCTTCGACGTCTTCGCCGTTCTCGACGGCGCGCCTGAGGTACTTGCCGCCGTACTCCAGCGCCTTGGCGCTCCACATATCCGCTATCGGGTTCGCCCCCTGGTAGGGCGGCCTGTCGTCGGGGCTCTCCGGCTTCGGGCGAGCGTCGTAGGGTTTGGAGATATAAGACTCGGCGGCGTGGCAGACCACGTCGAGGCCGCAGGATGAGGTGACCTCTGGCGGCAGGCTCAGCGTGAGCAGGGGGTCGACGACGCCGCGGTCGGGGCGGAGATACTGGTGTGAGATGCCGGTCTTAACCCTTTGATCTGGGATGTCCAGGATCGCGACCGTCGTCGCCTCGGCGCCCGTGCCCGCGGTGGTCGGTATGGCGAGGAGCGGCTTCAAGGGGCCAGGCGGCTTCTTGCCGCCGCCGACGGGGGCGTTGACGTAGTCGACGATCTCACCCCCGTGCGTCGCTATGAGGTCTGAGACCTTGGCTGTGTCGATGCTCGACCCGCCGCCTACGGCGACGAACCCTTCGAAGTCTCCCTCGAACGCGAAATCTGCCGCGGCCTGGAAGGAGTCGTCAGTCGGCTCGACGCGCGAGCAGTCCCAAACCTCGACCTCTATGCCTTCGGCTTCGATCAACTCCACGAGGCGGCCCGTTATGTTCGCCTTCACGACGCCCGGGTCGGAGACGAGCATTACCCGTCCGACGCCCATCTGCTTCAGCTCCCAGCCAGCCTCTTCCGAGGCGGCGGGGCCGTACTTCAGCGGCGTGGCCTCCATGGTGAAGATGGTCTCGTTGTTCGAGCTATGCATGGTGATGAGCGTCCTTTCCCCCGCGAGCGTTGCCCAAGCACTTGGTACCCGCTCGTCTCGGCAAATACACCTAAGGATATGAGCGACCGCAACTCGTAGCGATCGGAAAGACTTTTCGGATCGGTCGAACTATCAAGCCAGTACACACCACCCGCTGACCCAGATCCTGAACCTGTTGCCCGAAGCCTGTTGCCTGAAACCAGCGGTCTAGCCCATTTGCTGTATACCGTGCGGCATACAAGCCGGCCACAAGATATGCCGAACGGCAGACGCGTCCCGGCTCTTCGGATTCTAGAGTTCCAATTACAAGGCTAGCAGTTCGCTGGCTCTATACGATGGAGGCCGAGAAACCCATCCAGAAATCTGGGCGCCCGGAGCGGGTGGAGCCAACGGCGCAACCGGCTATCTCATCGGCGAGGCAGCCGGTTTTTATTTGCGAAGGTCAGAAGACAGAATGGCGGTACGAGAGACGAGCATCGGTAAAGAACCGGAGAACCAGGCAGAGGAAGCGGAGAGTGATCTCAGATTAAGCACGGACACGAAGGAGGTGATGAGACAAGGTTGTTCGCGTGGAACTCGCAGTGGTGAGGGCCGGACGCTTGTCGTTCGACTAGGTACCGATACAAGGGAGACCGGCCCCCGTAGATATTTCACTACCCTGAACCGCCAGAGACCAAACTTGCGGTGAAGGGAAAGGAGATGTCGTAGAGAAAAGAGCATGATCGGTTCAGAGGACTCCGGACTAGTAGGTAGGTTCGACGGTCTCGTAAGCAACCAGCTCTGCAACAGGAGCTGAGATAAGGAGATTCTGTAGTGAGTAAATAAACAAGGAGATTCTGTAGTGAGTAAACGAACTATTGTAGTGTTAGCGCTCGGCGCCATCATAGCGCTGGTCGTTGGCTGGCAGGTGACGGCGTTCGCCACGTTGCCTGGCTCGGACTTCGAGGGCAACGACGGGAACCTCGCCGTGAACTCGACCTTCGACTGGAACGGCTTCAAGCCGACCACGTGGACCGGCACTGCGCCCAATCGAACGTCCTCGAAGACGGCAGCCGGGTGGGATTTCGACGGCCTAGAGGATGCCCAAGCGACCACCTCCGACAGTGGCTTCGCGGGTGGGACGAAGCAGGATGCTAGCTGTCCGAGTGTGATCACTGCGAAGGCCCCGAACAAGGACGACCTCAAGCGGGCCTACTTCGCCAGCAAGACTGCTGCCAACGGTGATATCTTCCTGGAACTCGCCTGGGCGCGCATCGCGCAGAACACGACCTCTCCGTCGGCCCACGTGGCCTTCGAGTTCAATCAAAGCAAGACCTTGTGCGGTGGCACTGGTGGGCTCGTCACGCGAACCGCGGGCGACATGCTGATAGTCTACGACTTCGAGGGCAGCTCCACTGACAATCCGACGCTCAGGCTATCGCGGTGGATCACCTCCGGGAGGCCCTGCGAGGTCGCCAGCAATGCCCCGCCGTGCTGGAGCCCTGCCGAGCTGCTGGATGCTACAGAGTCCGAGGCCAGGGTCAACACCTCTATTGTCGGACCGGTCGTGGATGAGATCGCCCCTAGCCCGCCTGAGACCCTTGGGCTCAACGAGTTCGGCGAGGCTGGGATCAACCTGACGAAAGCCGGCGTCTTCACTCCGGGCAACTGCGTCTCCTTCGGCAAAGCGTACGCGGTGAGCCGCACTTCCGGGAGCTCGTCGACGGCGCAGATGAAGGATCTCGTCGGCCCCGGGAACGTGGACATCAATAACTGCGGTGGTGTCATCATGCGCAAGGTGACCGACCCCAGTCCGGACGCCACCAACACGACCTTCAACTACGACGCGACGGGCGGGGTCGACGACCTCAATCCCGGGACCTTCTCCCTCAAGGACAAAGAGTCTAGGGACTTCGGCACCCAGGTCCAGGCCGGGTCCTACAGCGTGACCGAGGCGGACCCGACTGCGGACAACTTCGCGCTGGAGAGCATCGACTGCTCGGCGTCAAGCACGACCAACGGCACGAACATCACTGTGGATGAAGCGACGAGGACGGTCTCGTTCGACCTCGAAGCCCTGGACACGGTCGACTGTACGTTCACCAACAAGCTGCAGGAGGGTGCGCTCAGGATCGAGAAGAACAGCACCAAGGGCGGGCTCGTCTCGAACGACGGGGCAGTCTTCTCCTACAACAGCTCCAGCGTGACCGACAACGGCACTGGTGACGAGGACTCGGACGTCGGAGAGGTGTGCGTCTCCGGGCTCCAACCTGACGACTACACGGTCAACGAGACGTCGCCTCCCGATGGCTACGGTGGCGCTCCCGCCGATGATGCGGACCAGGTCTTGGCAGTGGTCGGCGGCACCGACTGCACCGCCGACAACCCACCCGCCGCTACAGCCACGGCGACCTTCACCAACCCGCCATTGGCGGACATTCAGGTGAACTTCCGTGACGGCGGATCGGGCGAGACGTCGCCGACTTCGATCACCTGTGATAATACCGGGACGACCCCGAGCACCACGCCCGCAACGGGTTGGGACGATTCGGTGACCCACGAGGATATCTCGATCGACCCGTCTCCGCGCACGATCACCTGCACGGTGGTGATCGACCCGTAAGCTAAGAAAGGAGTAAATCTAGAGAGGGTGGGGCTGAGCCCCACCCTCTCTACTTGCGCGGCAGTAACTCCTCAGGTGGGACTTTGGACGCTACCAGTGGGACGCTGCTTACAACAGCGATAATAACAACGCCCCGTCACCAGATCGTGCCGTGCTCCGAACGATGCGAGCGTCGTGAACTAGTCAGCTGCTCTGTTCCCGAGCGCGCAGAAGCTCTACCCGTAGGACTCGGCGACGCTCAACGCGACCGCCAGCAGCGGTCAAGAGGAGGCCTCTTGCGCTAATGGTCCAGGGAGCCTCTGTCAGTATTCGATCTCTTATCTCCGTCTGGGCCAGTGAGTAACGGTGCTACCCTGGGGCTTTGCTACTCGCATGTACTTTCGGCACAACTTACAATAGGAACCCGGGCAATAACGAAGCGGTAAACACGATGGAGGGGTGGTCCGGCGGGGGTGATCCGACTCCGCAGGACCACCGTAGAGGGTAATAAACATTCCAAAATACTGCATTTGGGGTATGCCTTAAGCCTCACAAAGGCGCAAAATGGTGTCGTGAGTGCAACGAGAGGTAAACATGGGAACCGCTACACGCACGCCGAACGGTAAACGACACTCTGCTTTCGGCGGGTACACGGTCTAGATGCCCTCCGTAAAACATACGTCGCCGTTCTTGCGATACGGCGTTACCGTGCTGGCCGTCGGGGTGGCGTTTGCGATCAAGCTGCTACTCGACCCGCTGATCGAGCAGGATGTGCCTTTCCTGCTGGTCTTCGGCGCCATTATGGTCAGCGCGTGGTACGGGGGGCTTGGACCCGGCCTGCTCGCTACGGTCGCGGCGGGCCTGACCACCGACTACTTCTTCCTCGACCCGAAGGGCACCGTCTCGGGGTTCAGCCTGGAGACCGTGCCGCTTCTCGTGTTCTTCCTGGAAGGGACGCTCGTCTGCCTGCTAGTCGAGGCCCTGCGCGCCGCGAGGTCGCGAGCGGAGGGTAGTACGCTGGAGGCCGAGCGCCAAAGGGAGCACCTGCGCAGGAACGAGGAACACTTCCGCTCGCTGGTGGAAGGCATGCGAAACTACGCGATCTTCACGCTCGACCCGAAGGGACGCGTCGGCAGCTGGAACGCTGGTGCCGAACGCCTCGAGGGCTATAAGTCTGAGGAGATCGTCGGAGAGCACTTCTCCGTGTTCTTCACCGAAGAAGACGTAAAGAGTGGCAGGCCCGAGAGACACCTCGAAGCGGCGGCCGGCGAAGGCCGGTCCGAAGAAGAGCACTGGTTTGTGCGCAAGGATGGATCGTGGTTCTGGGCAGGCACGATCCTGACGGCGTTGCACGATGATGAGGGAGAGCTGCGGGGTTTCTCAGAGGTCACGCAGGACATCACAGAGAAAAAGGAGGCGGAGCGGCACCTTGAGGAGGCCGAGGACCGCCTGCGCACGCTCGTCGAACACGTGCCTGCGATCACCTACGCTGGGGAGGTCGGCGGCGACCATGCTCTGGCTTATGTCAGTCCGCAGATCGAGGAGGTGCTCGGCTACTCACCAGGGGAGGTGATGGCGGACCCCGACCATTGGACAAAGATGTTGCATCCGCACGACAGGAGGTGGGTGCTGGCCGAGGATCGACGAACCGGCGAGACCGGTGACCCGTTCGCCCTGGAGTACCGGATGTTCGCCAGGAACGGGAGTGTTGTCTGGCTACGTGATGAGGCGACGCTCGTGCGAGACGAAGAGGGTAACCCCCTCCACTGGCAGGGCTTCATGCTCGACGTCACCAAGCGAAAGAAGGCGGAGGAGAGACTCAGGGAGAGCGAGGAGCTGTACCGCAACGTCGTCGAGCAGGCCGCCGAGAACATATTCCTGATAGATCCGTATACTGGACACATCCTTCAGGCGAACGCCTCCTTCTACCAGTCGCTTGGTTACGAGGCCGAAGAGCTTCGCCGCCTGACGCTCTATGATATCGTCGCCCACGATCAGGAGAGTATAGATCGCAACATCCGGCGTGTTCTGGATAGAGGGCGCCTCTCTATCGGTGAGAGGCGGTACAGGCGCAAGGACGGCTCTCTCATAAACGTGGAGGTCAGCACCAGCGCCATCGCCTACGGCGGCCGCCCCGCGCTCTGCGTCGTAGCCCACGATGTGACGCAGCGCAAAATGGCAGAAGAAGCGCTGAGACGCAGCCTGGACGCCTTGCTCGCCCTCTACGAGACAGGCCAGATCCTGAGCTCCAGCCTGGAGAGGGAGGAGATCGGCTCCCGCCTGCTGGAGGTGGTTCGCCGGGTCTCGAACCTCACTGCCGCGGTCATCAGTATCCCTGACGAGAAGGGGGAGCTTAGCATCTGGCGTTCCTCGGGGCTGGACGGGCTGTGGCGCCAGGCTCGCTTCGCCCCCGAGGCCCTGTCCGCCCGCAGGGAAGTCTTGGAGAGTAGGGAGCACCGGCTCCTCAGACTGCGGCGGCCTGAAGACCCGCGAGGGCGGCGCCTGGTGAGCCTGTACCTCCCACTGTTGGTGCGCGATAGGCTCGTCGGTGTTCTCGAGGCCTACGGTCCCGAAGCCCTTGGCGAAGTGGGGTCGGAGACCCTGATCAGCCTCGCAAACCAGGCCGCAAGCGCCCTGGAGAACGCGCGACTCTACACGGAGCTGACCGAGCGTGAGAACCAGCTCAGGGGCCTGGTCGGGAAGCTCATAATGGCCCAGGAAGAAGAGCGTCGCCGCGTCGCCTACGACGTCCACGACGGCCTGGCCCAGAGCGCCGCGGCCGCCCACCAGCACCTTCAGGCGTTTGCCCGCCATAATCCTCCCGGTTCGGCCAGGGGCCAGGAGGAGCTCGATGAGGCGCTAGAGCTCGTCAGGGAGGTGGTCGGAGAGGCGCGGGAGGTGATCCACGACCTGCGTCCCACGGTGCTCGACGACTTCGGCCTGGCCGCCGCCGTCCGACTTCAGGTCCAGACGCTCCGGTCTGAAGGCCTGGAGGTCGGCCTGGAAGAAGCGCTTGGCGATGAGCGTCTGCCACCCGAGGTAGAGACGACGCTCTTCCGGGTCGCCCAGGAGGCGCTGACGAACGTACGCAAACATGCGCGGGCCGCCGCGGTGCACGTGCTGCTCGACCGCTCGGGAAAGGCTGTCCGCTTGATGGTCAGGGACGAAGGACGTGGCTTCAGACCGGATGAGGCGACGAGGAGTAACGGTCCCGGCGAGAGGGTTGGCCTCTCGGGCATGCGCGAGAGGTTATCCTTACTTGGCGGGAGGTTCGAACTCCAGTGCGAACCAGGATCCGGCACCACGGTAACGGCGGAGGTCGAAGTGCCGATGAATAGAGAGGACTCTGACGATGCAGGATGAGATAAAGCGGCTCGTCCTCGCCGACGATCACCATCTTCTCAGGAGAGGATTCCGGAGCTTGCTTAGCAGCGAGCCTGGACTGGAGGTGGTCGGCGAAGCGTCGACCGGCCTGGAGGCAATCGAAATCTGCCAGCGTCTGGTGCCGGATCTCGTACTGATGGACGTCCGCATGCCCGAGATGGACGGCATCACGGCGACCCGCCGAATCAAACGCGAGCAGCCCGGCGTAAGCGTACTCATGGTGACCATGCACGAGAATCCCGACTATCTCCTCGAAGCGCTGGATGCCGGCGCCGCCGGCTACGTGCTCAAAGACGCCCCTGCAGACCGCCTGATCAACGCGGTCCGCAGAACTCTGGACGGCGAGTCTCCACTCAACCAGGAACTGGCCACCCGACTCCTCAGGCAATTGGCCGAAGAGAAACAGCACAACCTATATCGTGCTCCGCCAAAGCGCCATGAGCCTCTGGACGACGCGCTGACGCCCCGCGAGACGGAAGTCCTCGGGCTCCTGACCGCCGGGCAGACCAACCAGCAGATCGCGCAGACATTGACCATAAGCAAGGGGACGGCCAAGGTACACGTGGAGCGGATAATCCGCAAACTAGGGGTCTCGGATCGCACCCAGGCAGCCGTGCGAGCTATCGAACTCGGATTCACTTCTCTCAAGACAAAGCGGCAACCTTATCCCTGAAGTCGAGGTAGCACGCTACGGCCTGCGCTTGTCAGCAATTCAGCATGCCGCTTGCAACGGCTTGTCAGTTCGCGTGCGAGAATCCTTGCTAACTGGAGCTAAAATGCTGACTTGCTGAAATGCTCTGGTATGTGCCGTTTACACATAAGTTTCCTTATACTAGTATAATTCGTGTGATCGGTGCCGGCTCCGGTGAGAGCGAGGTGGGTGCCGGGGATGGGTATTGTTTCGTGACGAGGAGGTTTTCGGTTGACGGAGGAGAGAGGAGCGGTGTCCGGCATGGACCCTGCCGAGCTCTGGCGCCAGTGGATGGAGTCGGGGAGCAGGATGTGGTCGGAGATGGCCAGCGGCGCCCAGGGGGAGCCGGTCGACCCCTACGGCGTATACCGCCGGTGGTTCGAAGGTATGCGAGAGATGCAGGGACGGATGGTCGGGGCTGTCCCCGAGCCTGTCGCTGGCACGCTAGGGGTTCGTAACCTCTGGCAGCGATGGTTCGAGATGACCGCGGACTCCTGGCAGAAGAGCGCCGAAATGGGCCAGAACGCGATGGAGATCCTTCCGCGCTGGATGCAGATGCTCGATGAGGCGCGTACCAACCTGGTGGCTGGGGGCGCGCCGCCGAGCGACCCTCTGCAGCTCGCGGCCCAGTGGTACAACGCCACGAGCGGCCCCTTCTCGGACTTTGTCGGGGACGTCATCGAGCGTGAGGAGTTCCTCGAGCCTTCGAGCCGCTTCCTCCAGCACTACGCAAGCTTCTACAAAGTGTTCAAGCGCAACTCCGAGGATCACCTCAAGAACCTCCAGCTCCCCGTCCGCTCCGACATCTCCAGGATCGCCGGCCTCGTCGTGAACCTGGAGGAGAAGGTAGACCGCATCGAAGAGGTCCTCGAAGACTTCGAGTACGGTTACGCCGAACCCGCCACGAGCGAGTCCGTCAAGAGGCTCGAGACGCGACTAGACAGGGTCGAGAGCAAGCTCGATAGACTGCTCGCAGCGCTCGAGGGCGGTACCCAGGACGGTGGCCCGCAGGCGCAGACCAACGGGTCAGGCAGCGAGATCATGGCCACTGATGCAGCGAGGCGCAAGGCGCATGAGATGGGCGTCGACCTGGCTGAGGTAATCGGGACCGGGGCTGGCGGTCAGGTCACCGTCGAGGATGTGCGCAAGAAGGGAGAGAGCTAGATGACCGAGACGGCCAACTATGGCGCGGTTCCTACCTCGGGCGACGCCGGCATACCGGCGGACGTAGAGAACTTCTTCGACAAGTACAGCCGCGGGATGAAGATCGTCGGCGAGGGCGCCCAGGCCGACACGGGACAGACTCCCAAGGAGACGGTCTGGACCAAGAACAAGGCGAAGCTCTACCACTACGCCCCCAACGCCCAGAAGAAGCATCCTGTCCCAATACTCATGGTCTACGCCCTCATCAACAGGCCTTACATACTCGACCTCATGCCAGGCAACAGCTTTATCGAGTACCTTGTCGGCGAGGGCTTCGACGTCTACATGCTCGACTGGGGCATACCCGGCGACGAAGACAAGGATCTCACCTTCGAGAACTACGTCCTCGACTACCTGCCGAGGGCTGTTAAGAAGGTCCTCAGGCACTCGCACTCCGATGAGCTCACAATGCTAGGCTATTGCATGGGCGGCACGATGAGCGCCATGTATGCCTCCCTGTTCCCCGAGCACCTGAAGAACCTCATTCTCATGACCGCTCCCGTAGAGTTCCCCGAGGGTGAGATGGGGCTCTACAGCCTGTTTACGAGCGAGAAGTACATGAACCCTGGCCTGCTCGCCGACGCCTTCGGAAACATCCCAGGCGACCTCATCGACACGGGCAACAGGATGCTCAAGCCTGTAACCAACTACGTCGGCACCTACGTCAACATGTGGGAGCGCATCTTCGAGGAGAAGCCGATGGAGACCTGGCTCGCGATGAACAAGTGGGTCAACGACGGACCTCCCTTTCCTGGCGCTACGTTCAGGCAGTGGATCACGGAGTTCTACCAGCAGAACAAGCTGGCCAAGGGCGAGATGGTCCTCCGGGGCCGCCGCGTCGACCTCTCGAACATAGAGATCCCCCTACTCAACATCGCCGGCAAGAAGGACCATATCTGCACCCTCCCGCAGGCCGAGGCCACGATGAACCTCGTCGGCAGCGAGGACAAGGAGTTCTTCGTCCTCGACGCCGGCCACGTCGGCCTCATGACGGGCCGCGGTGCCAAAAAGGGCCTCTGGCCCAAGGTCAGCGACTGGCTTAGCACCCGCTCCGGCGCATAAATCGGATTGGGGAAGGCCTCGCGGGCCTTCCCCAATTCACATTTATCAGCACTTCAGCACGCTCCGGCTTCGCCTGTCAGCCTTCAGTTCTTCCTGATGCCTTGAACCTGCTGCCTGAAACCTACTGCTCCTTCACGTACGTGCCTGGGGCGTCCTCTATTGGCGGGTAGTTCTCGCTGCCCATGTCGGGCGCATCTACCATCTCTCCGGAGTGGGCATCGAGCCACTTGCTCCAGTCCTCCCACCAGGAGCCCTCGTGCTCCCTGGCCTGTTCGCGCCATTCTGCGGGGGTATCGAAGGCGCCGCTGTTCTCCTCGGTCGCCCAGTAGCGGCCCTTGCCCTTAGATGGAGGGTTGATCATGCCCGCTATATGGCCCGAGTTGGCGAGGACAAAGCGGGTGGTGCCGTTCGCGAGCTTGCAGATCTTCCACGCCGAGGCCCAGGGGACGATGTGGTCCTTCTCGGCGCCGACGGCGTAGATGTCGCCCTCGATCCTGGAGAGATCTATGGGACGGCCTTTTATCTCTACCTTGCCTGGCTTTATGAGGTTGTTCTCCAGGTAGGTGTTGCGCAGGTAGAAGCTGTGGGCGTCGCGGGCCATGCGCGTGCCGTCCGAGTTCCAGTACAGGAGGTCGAACGCGGGAGGCTTCTGGCCAAGTAGGTAATTGTTGACGACGTTGGACCAGATCAGGTCGTTGGAGCGGAGCAAGTTGAACATGTTGGCCATCTTGCGGTTGTCGAGATAGCCGCGCTCGAGCATCTGCTGCTCCATGAACTCTATCTGCGGCTCGTCTATGAAGACCTCCGTGTCCCCCACCTCCGTGAAGTCGTGCAACGCTACCATGAAGGTCGGCGGGCCGAAGGGGTTCTCGTCCTCGCCTGTGGCGAGCCAGGAGAGCGCGATCGCGAGCAGCGTTCCTCCCACACAGTAGCCCACGGGATCGACCTTCTCTGACCCCGTGATATCCCTCACGACCTCGGCCGCGGCGAGCGGTCCCTTCGTCATGTAGTCCTCGAATATGGTGTCCTCCATCGAGGCGTCCGGGTTCTTCCAGGAGGTCATGAACACCGTGTAGCCCTCATCCACCAGGTACTTGACCAAGCTGTTCTTCGGCTGCAGATCGAGGATGTAGTACTTGTTGATCCATGGCGGTATGAACATGACGGGAGTCTCGTGAACCTGCTCGGTCGTCGGCTCGTACTGGATCAACTCTATGAGCTCGTTGCGGTAGACGACCTTGCCCGGTGTGATGGCCAGGTTCTCTCCCGGCTGGAAGGCGTTGGCGTCGGTCATGCTCATGCGGCCTTCTTGCAGGTCCGCGAGCAGGTTGCGGGCGCCTTCGGCGAGGCTGGCTCCCCCGGTCTCGAAGGCCCTCTTGAGCGCCGCAGGGTTGGTCAGCAGATAGTTGACAGGAGCCATGGCGTCTACGAACTGCTTGAGGTGGAACTTTAGACGCCGCTGCTCGGGAGTGTCCTCCCCATCGGTCTTCTCCGCCTCATCGAGCAGATATTCCGAGGCGAGCAGGTATGACTCCTTGAGGGTCTCGTAGAATGGGTTCTGCTCCCAGTCTGGCGCCGAGAACCGCTTGTCGGGACGGCCCTCGTCTTCCTCTTGCGATGTCTGGAGGCCCCAGAGACGGTTTGTGGCCTCCTGCCAGCTCCTCATCGTGGCGCCGAACAGCCTGGCGTTGAAGTCCGTAGCCCGCTCCAGGGCGCGCGCGGGGTCGGACATCTCGCGCGCCCAGAGGGTCTGCAGCGCGCGTGTGATCTCGACCCAGTCAATGGGCAAAACGCTCTGCATAGGGTTGGCGTCCCACAACTTCTCGACGGTAGAGAGCAAAGGATCGTTCCGCATAGCCCCCTCGGGCAACTCCGCGACCTCTTCTCCTGTCCTGACACCAGGCATCATGAGCCAGGGTACGCTCGCGCCCGGCGTCGCCGTCATAGGCCCCATGTTCGCCCGCATCCACTCCGACCATACGTCGAATGGCGCCATCTCGGGCGTAACATCGGAACTGCGGTTTCCGGTCTTGCCTTCGCTCATCTAGTCTTCCTCCTCAGAGAGATTCACCCGGCGGCCAGCGCCGCCAGCTTGTATTCGGCCGTACTATTCTACCCAGTGTGCCCGTCGCCCAAAAACGGCCTGCAAGGTAACTCAGAAGATGCTGTCCCACAGCCTCCCCGACCAGCGCCAGAGCGACCGCGGCACCTCCCTGATCTAACCCAGTACCCTGTCCCGCCGCCTCGCCCGCTGTACGTTGGCGCCGGCCTGCCTGCGGGACCCGCGCGGCTTGAGGAAGCCGACCACCTCTCTGTTCACGTCGGCGAACCGCTCGATAAAGACGAGGTGGCCCGCGCGGTCGAGGACCCGTAGCCTGGCGCCTGGGATGGCCCCTGCGAGGGCCGCCGCGTTGGCGACGGGCACGTAGCGGTCCTCGGCGCCATGGATCACAAGCGTGGGTGAGGTTATGTGCTCAACACCCCGGGAGAGGTCGAAGCCCGCCCCTGCCCTGGCCTGCTCGTAGTAGGCAGCGCTGGAGGGCGAGTCAGCGAGACGCCAGCTTACGATCTGCTCGAACTCTTCACCGCGCTTGGCGCGATAGGTCCCCGAGGTGGCCGTCTCGAGACCCCGTCTGACGACTCCCTCTGGAGAAAGGGAACCCCATCCAAGCATGTCCGAAAGGGCCTGCATAGACATGGACTCCGGTCCCCTGCCACCGTAGCTGGTGGAGACCAGCACTAGACGGTCGACCAGATCTGGCCTGAGCAACGCCAGCTCCTGCCCCACAAAGCCGCCGAGCGAAGCTCCGAAGACATGGGCCTTCTTTACACCCAGGTGGTCCAGCAGCGACACCACGTCACGGACCAGGTCATGGACGCCGTTCTCGAGCGTGCGCTCACCCCTGATGTCGAAGGTTATGGTCCGGAAGTGGCGCGAGAGAGCGGGGACCTGCTTGAACCAACCCCAGCGGCCGAAGCCAAGGCCGCTTATGAGGAGCAGGGGCGGTCCATCCCCGTGGATGTCGTAGTCGATGCTCGTGCTCTCGGTGATCGTCACCGGCATGCGCTACTCACCTCGATTCTAGCGTCACAGAGAGCCCGCCAGCTGAAACCGGAACCGGTTGCCCCAGATACCCCGTATCAGACCAACGCAACTCTCCATAACAATAAATGCACTCTGCACTTAGGTGCGACACGAATGTATTCTAGAGGATCTGGTATGAGGGGCAAGTTGGTGGCGTGAAAGGCATCACTCTTGGATTGACCGGATCGCCGTCAGAACCTATGCTCTTCCCGAGAGGGGTGCTGGGTAGGGCCCGGAATCGGAGCATGGAGGAAACCGAATGGCGGTTACATCGGAGAGAACGCGCCGGGATAAGCGGCCTGTTGACCTCATAGACGTGGGTAGGCTGCTCTCGGATGAGGAGAAACTGGTCAGGGACCGGGTCCGCGAGTTCGTCGACCGTGAGGTCATCCCGGTCGCGGCGGACTACTGGGACAGGGCGCAATTCCCTTTCGGGCTCCTACCTCGACTTGGGGAGCTCGGCCTCATGGGCGGCGTCCTCCCTGAAGAGTATGGCTGCGCCGGCTGGAACAATGTGGCTTACGGCCTTGCGGTTGCCGAGCTGGCGCGGGGATCTGGGAGCCTGGCTACCTTTTTGCACGTCCAGAGCGGGCTCGCGATGACGACCATACACGAGCTGGGATCGGAGGAGCAGAAGCGGCGTTGGCTGGCGCCCATGGCGAAGTGCGAGAAGATCGGCTGCTTCGGCCTGACAGAACCAGAAGCAGGGAGCGATCCTGGCTCTTTGAGCACTACGGCCGTAGAGAAAGACGGTGGCTACGTGCTAAGCGGCGAGAAGAGGTGGATCGGCAACGCCTCCTTCTCGGATGTGGCTGTGATCTGGGCCAGAACAGACGAAGGTAAGGTCTCCGGATTCCTCGTCGAGACTGAGAATCCTGGGTTCCAGGCCGACGTACTCCCCCGCAAGGCGTCCCAGCGCGCCGCCTGGCAGACGCACATCACGCTAGAAGACTGCCACGTGCCCGAGGATGCCAGGCTGCCGAAAGCAGAAGGCCTTGGCTCCACCCTCTCTATCCTCACGCACTCGCGCTACGGCGTGGGATGGGACGGGCTTGGGCAGGCGACGGACTGCTATGAGGTTGCTCTGGCTTACGCGAAAGAGCGGGAGCAGTTCGGGCTGCCCATAGCATCCTTCCAGCTCGTCCAGCAGAAGCTCGTCGAGATGGTCAATGAGATCTCACTCAGCCAGCTACTCTCCATCCACGTCGGACGCCTCAAGGACGCGGGCGGTCTCGACGCGGCGACCGTCTCGATGTTCAAGATGAACAACGTCGCCAAGGCGCGCCAAATCGCCGCGCTGGCGCGAGACGTTCTCGGGGGTAACGGCATCCTGCTGGACTACCGCGTAATGGAGCACATGGCCGATATCGAGGGCGTTTATACCTACGAGGGCACCAACGACGTCAACACCCTCATAGTGGGCCAGGCCATAACGGGCCATCGCGCCTTCTCCCCTCGACCCCCGCAACGCGCCGAAGAGTAGCTGGTCAGCTAGTCAGCACGCTTCGGTCTCCGGCCTCGCGCTCCTCCTATCCACCTGCTGGCATTCTTCCCGCACGAGTCGCATCGACAAGCGAAAGGGCCGAGGCTTTGAGCCTCGGCCCTTGCTGACTAGCTGAAGTGCTGTCTAGCTGACTCGCTCAAATATCGCGGCGATGCCCATTCCGCCGCCGATGCAGAGCGTCACCAGGCCGTATTGGCCTCCTGTACGGGCGAGGTGGTGCAGTATCTTGACGGTCAGGACGGCGCCTGTGGCCCCGATGGGGTGTCCGAGGGCCACTGCCCCGCCTACCGGGTTCATCTTCTCCGCGGGCACCTCGAGCGTACGCTCCACGGCGATAGCGATGGATGCGAAGGCTTCGTTCGCCTCGACGGCGTCGAGGTCGTCGACCGAGAGCCCGGCTTTCTTCAGGGCCAGCCTGGAGGCTGGGATCATACCCGTTCCCATGACGGAAGGGTCGACACCGGCCACGGCCGCGGAGATCAGCCTGCCCGCCACGGGCATACCGAGTTCCTCGGCCCTGCGCTCGTTGCTCACGAGCATCATGGCCGCCCCGTCGTTGATTCCTGACGCGTTGG
>DATDKO010000028.1:0-10003 GCA_036519935.1 Rubrobacter sp.
CCGTCCCACATGATCGAGGTGAGCGTGGTCGCCACCGTCCGGATCTGAGTGCTTCCCAAGCATCGCAAGCGCCTCCTCGTCGATTTCCGACCGGAGTGTACTCAAACGGCAAGTTCGGAGCTTTTCGGCCACGCTTCTAGGCTCTCAGGGGTCGAGTAAGGCGAACTTCCGAGAACTCCGTCAACGCGAAGTTCGCAGAATTCCTCTTCCACGCACTCGGGTGAATAGAGCTAGATGCCCCGATGTCCGTTGTAGAAGAGGGTCTCTGGTGTGGGCATCGCCATGAAGGGTACAGCACAGTAAGCAAACCAATAGGGAGAAGGAGCCTATGCGTGCCATCATGCTAGAGAGTTTCGAAAGCAGCCCAGCCCTGCGCGAAGTCCCGACCCCACAGATCGCCCCGAACGAGGTGCTCGTGCGCGTTCGCGCCTCCTCGGTCAACCCCGTAGACAACGCCATCGCGGCCGGGATGATGAGCGCCATGGTCGAGCATGAGTTCCCGGTGGTGCTCGGCCGCGACTACGCTGGCGTCGTGGAGCAGGCGGGGTCCGACGTGACGCGCTACACCGAAGGCCAGGAGGTCTACGGTTTCGTGCCAGCCGCCAACCCGACCGTCCACGACGGCACCTGGGCCGAACTGATCGTCGTTACCGAGGACAACTTCGTCGCAGGCAAGCCGGCTGGCGTAGAGCTCGCTGAGGCTGGCGCCGCCCCGCTAGCCGGTATCACCGCTCTGACCGCCCTGGATGCGCTCGGCGTCTCCGAGGGCGACACCGTCCTGGTGGTGGGCGCAAACGGCGGCGTAGGAAGCTTCGCCGTCCAGCTTGCCGCCAACGCCGGCGCAACGGTGATCGCCCCCGGACTACCCGAGGACGACGAATACCTGCGAGAGCTCGGCGTCAGCGAGGTACTCGAGCGCGACGCCGACGTCGCCGCGCTTGTGCACGAGCGCTACCCCGAAGGCATCGAAGCCCTCCTCGACCTCGTCTCCTACGCCCCAGAAGGCTTCGACACCCACGCGGAGGTCCTCAAGGACGATGGCCGCGGCGCCTCGTCGCTCTCCGCAGCCGGCGAAGGATCGGAGCGCCACAACGTCATGGCGATGCCAACTCAGGACAACCTAGAGCGCTTGGGTAGGCTGCTGGAGGACGGCACCCTCAGGGTTCCCATCCAGGAGACCTATAGCCTCGATCAGGCTGGGGAGGCCCTGGGTGCTCTCGCCACCGCACACACTCAGGGCAAGCACGCCATCCGGGTAGCCTGAGCGAACTACGCTCAGGTTGTTGGTCAGGCTGGGGCCCTTGCTCGTTGTGGGGGCTCCGGGCAGTATCATGGAGGAACTTCCGAGAACTCCGTAAAACGGAAGTCCAACTTCGGAGAATTCCCCTTCCACACACTCCGGTGAATAAGGGTGAGAGGAAAGCCGGGGACCCCAGAGGAAACCTCGCCATTTTTGGAGTTGCCCATAGCTGGAGCAACACTGGCAGAAACTGAAGGTATCGACGACCTATTCCTTGGCCGGTTGCTTGAGGTGGCGCCGGTGGCGGTGTCAGTTCCTTGGGGGTTCGAAAAGTTCGATGGGGTTGCCAGAGGGATCCTCTAGCAGGATCTGCTTGCCGCCCCTGCCGCCGACGATCTCGTTGCGCAAGTGCGCCCTCGCCTCGCGCAGGGCCTCAACCTCCCCAGCGAGATCCTCGACCTCTAGTTGGATGCGGTTCCAGCCGCCCGGCTCAGGCTGCCGGCCGTCGGGGGTGGGTTGGCCCGCTCCACCGGCGCCGGGCTCGTTCAGCAGGAGGCGCAGGTCGCCTCGCGAGAGGACCGCGAAACCGGGGGCGGGGTTAAGCTCGACGCCGAAGCCGAGCCGCTCGGTGTAGAACGCGATCGCCGCGTCGACGTCATGGACTATGTAACGCACGCTGACCGTGGCCATCGTTGGTCCTCCTCGGATCTTCCTCGCTGGGACTCCCTGCATCGAGTCTACGTCCGTCCATGTTTTTTGTCACCACCCAATTTCGTTATGGGCAATCCGGGTAAAGACGCATCGGCGTGGCTCCCGAAGCGGCCATGAGCTGGCCGCAAACCCCCGCGCGCGTGGCATGCTTCCCCTCCCACGACACGTAGTGAGGGGGAACATCACGAGCGCGAGCGACCGCAGGAGGCGACGGCGCGTCGAACCGACCGACGAGTGGGAGCGGCTTCTCCCGCTCTTCGAGTGGCCTGAGCAGGAGGGATACAAGGCACGAGAGGAAGCCGATGCCCTTCGCCTCGAAGAGACGCCACGAGTTTTGGACGGCCGACGTGCGCTACGTAGACCACCGGCTGGGAGGCAACGTCTACGTCATCTCGATCCTCGAGAACCACAGCAGGGCGATCCTGGCGAGTTCCGTCTCGCGCAGCCAGGACCTCGCCGCCTTCCTCTCCGTCCTCTATGCGGCAGTGGAGAGGTACGGCTCACCGGAAGCGCTCGTCACCGACGGCGGGGGAATCTTCCGCGCCAACCGGGCGGGTGGCGTCTACGAAGCGCTGAACATCCGCAAGGAGGAGATCGAGCGGGAAAGCCCTGGCAAAGCTACGTCGAAACGATGTTCAACATCCAGAGGCGGATGGCAGACTGGCACTTAGCGCGAGCGGAGAGCTGGACGGAGCTTGTGGCGGCGCACGACGAGTGGGTTACGAATTACAACGAGCAAGGCCACTGCCCACATTCCGCACCCACAAACGAACACAAGCGCAATTACTTGTAGCTGCTTGCAACGTGTTAGTGCAGTATTGAGCCATTTCTGGGCGATCAGAGCGTACCTTGAGAAGTGCTCCATCGACAAGAGCGCTGTATCGACGGATCACTGCGTTTGTCTGGCTGGTGCCCCATACGAGCGAAACCGAGCATTCGAGATGATCTAATACCCTCTTTTGCAGGTAAATTATTCATAGTGTGGGTCTCGAGAAGAAAATACTCAACAACGCAGAAGAGGGTGCGGAATGTGGGCACTGGGCCCACCGTGGGCGTAAAGACGGCCGTCGTTCGCCACGGGAGGTCTTAGGGTGGGTCACAGGGATGCGCTACCGTGAAGAGGATCTGGAGCGCGCGTTCTTCTCGGTTCGCTTCTCGCGGGTCCTCGACCCTTTGGGCTACGCCACGTTTAGGCGCTGGAGGCTATACGGGCAGCCAGGCCGAGCTATGGCTCTTGGCACAGACCCTCACGCTGGAGCATGCCGGGGAAGCTCTCTCCCGATACGAGGTAGAGCACGCGCCGGGCGCCGGCAGACTGCAGGCGGTGAGGCGTCCCGCCCTGTTCGAGACCTCGCGCGTGTTGACGCAACCGAGGCTCTTCCGGTTGGACGCTTTGGGCGAAGAGGGGTGGCTCAAGGTGCTCAGGCTGGAGGAGTATGCGCCCCAGAGACCACGAGGAGCACTGGCCTTGCAACAGGCACTCTTCTCCTATACGGAGATACGGAGGCCATCTAGCCACATTTGGCGGCGAGTTTTCCCCCAACCTTACTCCACCTATAGGTAACGCTAATAATGGCGAGGTTTCCCCAGAGGAGGTCCCCAGCATATTATGGAGTGACTTTTCGTAAGCCTACCCCCCTATGCTGCGATGAGCCCCGCGACGATACCCGCAATCACGACGAAAATCGAGCATTGGCCCACTAGCCTTCTAACCTCCGGCCGTGAGTCTAGCTCTAGCCTCTCCCTAAGTCCATCTTCCACTGAGTGCATAAGCTCTATGTCCACTGACTTCATATACTTCTCCTCTCTGTAAGTGGGTTGGAGAGTAAAGTGGAGTGCTAGCCGCTCGCGAGTCTGCTCATCTTGATTGACTCTGTACCGGCGTCTACATGGCCCCCTTCCGTATCCGGTTGAGCGCTTATAACTAACAGCGATGTATGAGAGCGGGCTAAGAATCGGCTGAGATTTGTATTAAACGTTATTAAGCCACCTCGCACCCAGGCGACCTTATCGAGCAGCCCGCAAGCGAACTTCTATGAGAAGGCACTGTTTGTCAAGACGACGTGGCGACTCTTTATCATGGCCGAGCCCAGCAGTTTCTGCCCTTCGCGCTATGCTTCTAGACCCATGGCCGATCGCCGCGCGTCCGCCGCTTTAGGGCCCTCGGTGCTGTGCCAGAATCATCACCTCCTCTTTACCCATTCGCTGCGTTCTTCCATTGCCTCTCTAAGCCGCCTCCTCCTGGCCTCCGGAGCGGTGGGCGTTGCGCAGTGGCTCGTAGAGTTCTCCGCTCACCCACAGGCTGTGTAGCAGCACCGAGAGCTTCCTCGCCACGGCCACCGCCGCCCGTTTCTTGGCGTTCTTGCCTCCGCGGGAGGCTATCTTCTCCCCGTGGCGCCTTAGATCCGAGTCCGATCCGAACGGACCGAGGACGTAGTGGGCGCTGCCCACCAGGAGCTTTCTTAGCATCTCGTCGCCCTCCTTGGAGATGCGCTTCTGCGGATCGCTGTCCCCCGATCGGTCGGTAGCTGGCACCAGCCCCAGGTATGTTCCTACTGCTCGGCTCTTTTCGAAGCGGTGGGGATCCTCCACGGTGAGCACGAAGGTAAGTGCCGTGAGCGGCCCGATCCCTTCGACCTGCCTCAACAGCTCGGTTTCGGGATAGTGCTCTTGGCAGATCGTCTCCAGCTTCCTGTCGTAGTCGCGGATGCGCTCCGTCAACGAGCCGATCTGCTCCAAGACGGGCCCGAGCGCCGGCAAGAGCGCCTCGGGGATGTGCTCAGGCGCTCTGTTGTGGAAGCTTCTGGCCGGACACTTGGGCAACACACTCCTTTAGCACCCTGCTCGCCCAGGGCGAGTGGGTTCCGGCCTCGATGGCGATGCGCATAGGAGGCCGCTCGGAGGAGAAGCGTCGTCTGAAGGCCTCGGGGCTGGTGCGCAGCCTACCCTCCTCGATCACCTCGCCGCTCTCTGAGTCGATGAGGCAGAGGTAAGAGTACTTGTCGCCCAAGTCCAACCCGACTGTCGTCATGGGCTGCTGTTTGCTACCATCCATGGTGGGCCGATCCTCCTTCCATTTGGGCGTAAGAGCCCGTCAAACGTTTGCAGACCCAAGGGTACTGCGTATTGGGGGGTCGGCCTTCTCATCTCATCTTCTTAGAACTCCGTAAAGCGGAAGTTCAGCATAGCCCCGCCCCGATAGGGCCAGGACCGTCGGCGAGGAGACGCCCTATAGCTCGGTATTATGCGCTAGAAAAGCGGGTGAATCCGGAAGCGTTCTTAGGTGTTTGAGGTGGGGCAAAGCGAACGGCCGGAGCTCCGTAACCTGGGCACCGTGGGAGCTCCGACCCCATGATAGAAGCCGGTGGGCCGCGTACGGGGAAGTTGCGAGGGTGTGCAACCGAGCTGTCCAGAGTGTGCGCGCCCCACCGAGGGTAGTCATGGTCTCACCACCGAGGGTCCCGCGCAACGCGGAGAGGGCACAAAGCGAAGGCTGCGCTGCTTCAAGGGGGGTCCAGCGCGGCCAAAGGACATTGTAAAGGCCGCAGAGAGCTCCGAGGGACCCCGGCCCTGGAGGATGGTAGAGGTCTTCTACTGGCCCTCGGGATCCTTGAACGCCTCCCCTAGTGTCAGCTGCTCCCGTTCCTCCTTGTTGAGCCCGCGCCTAAGCCCCTCCTCCTGCATGAACCGCATGATCCTGCCGAAATCGGCATCCTCCTTTTCGGCCTTCTCTACCTCTTCTGCGGCCACGCACGCAGCATAATCGTCGGTGAGATGGAGCACACCTTTGAGGTGGCTAACGCTGGCGAAGATCTCCCGCTTTTCCTCCTCCTCGGCTCCTGCGTCGCAGAACAGCCTGACCTCGCCCCGGAACCCTAGCACCGCCAGGGCGCGGCAGATCTGCCACGCTACGTCCTCGTAGGTATCGTCCTCGTACCCATCAACCACGATCTCCGTCCGGGGACCGTCGATGCCTACATCGTAAGCAGCCTTAGGAAAGCCCAAGATGTTAGTGCCCAGCGCAACATCCACCATCTCTCTCCTCTCAGCCAAGGGCCGGGATATACTAACTTCGCTGGGGTCTCCCGGCCTTATAAACAGCGAGCGAGGGGCAAGATAGAGCACACGTTCTTGGATGGGGCTTGTAGGCGCCGCCCCAACCGACCTAAGACCTTCGCCCGCTCCCTCCGCAACCCCACCATACCACAAAACGTTACAAATGTTTCTATTTGCCACAAAGGTCCGGAACCCCGGAGCGTGGGAGCTCCGACCCCACCATAGAAGCCGGTGCGCCGCACACGGGTGAACTTACGTGGGCGTTGCAACCATGCTATCCGGGGTTTGCGCGCCCCACCGGGGGTGGTCATGCTCGCACCACCCACGACCTAGCGCCACCCCTCAAGGGCTAAAAGCGAGGGCCGCGCCAGATGCGATGGGAAAAAGAGGCGCGGCCAGTACTGAGGGGGACGGGCGCGCACTCCAAGGGGGAGGGGACACGCCCGTCCTAACGCTATGGTACGCGGCGTCCGAGGTCAGCACATCCACCGAACGGCACATCTTGCACACCTTCTCATAGCAGGGTGTTTGGGTGAGGGGTTCTCTCCTCGGTAGTGCGTGAACTGTGCAAGCGCTTGCGATCTTGGGGTCGGTAGTGGACCCTTCGCTCTGCTCATGGGTTAGCCCGGATTATTCATGAGCCGTCTCTTGGAGGGCGCCCTATCTGCTGAAAGTGCTGCAAAACTCAATAAAAGGGCATGTTGCTGGATCGAAAAGTCCAAATCTGAATTTCCTCTATATTTATCGGCAAAACTCATTTCCGTGAATAAATCCGGGTTAGCGCTCTTGCCCCGGGGCTATCGGCCAGCTTCGCTAGCGCAGCGGCGGCAGGGTAACGCCTCGATGCGCTCTACCTCTTCGCCGGTCTCCTCATCAACGGCGGTGTATCCGAGGTAGATGTACCCGTTCAGGCACGCGAACGGGTGGTCCTGGTCTTCAGTGGATGGGTGCGGGTGGGGTGCGCTAGACTTCTCTGTGGCCATGAAGTGCCCCTTCGTGGTCCGTGCCTCCGGGAGATTAGGCCCTCCGCGGGGGCTTCTTACGTTGTCAACACCCTTATTGTCTCATAACCGCCTGCCGCCGTCTACAGGTTTTGCATTTTCTACAGAAATAAATAACCATTATTCTGTAAATACTGTAGACGTGCCGCGTACCAACTGTTACGCTGTGCCAAGATTCCCGGACCAGCGGAGGTGTTTGTTGGAAAGCCAGGAACTAGCTGCACGGCACATAGCTTTGCGAGACCAGGCCGGGTTGACTCAGGAGCAAGAGGCAAAGATGGCCGGCGTGTCGCCCACCACTATCTCGGGCATTGAGAGCGGGAAGATCACGCGGCCTCACCTCAAGACCTTACTGAAAATCGCCCGGGCCCTCGGCGCCGATGTAGGGGAGCTACGTGATTCGGGAAAAGCCGAAGCGCTGCCCTCGCCCACTCAGCCACCTCTCAACAGCTTCGAGGAGCGGCGCACAGACTGGAGCACCGCTGTAAAAGAGGCGAAGCGACTGAGGGAGATCGGCCCGCTACGCATGGACGAAGCGTTGGACGCGTGGCGGGCAAGCAAGGAGCGTGGGGAGGGCTACGCTGCACGCCGCATCTATCTCGATGCGATGGGGATGCTCCTTCAACAGGCCTACGACGCCGTGACGGCCCTCGTCAAGGCCTCGTCAGGCGCACGCCTGGCGGATCAATGGCCCGAGATACAAAAGGCCGACCGGTTCTACGTTGAGCTCTGGCGCCGCATCCAAAACGCCGGTCTGAGCATCCGCACGGACGGCGAGCAGGCCGCCGAGCAAGAGGCCCTCACCGAGGGCGCTCAGCCAGAACCAAGGCCGTATTGCGTCGAGGAACCCGAAGCCGCATGAACTACAGGATGAAAATGGCCGAGCCCCGCAGCCCGGCCAAATCTGACCCCCGATGGCAAAAGGAGGTCCTACCCCTAATAACCGACAGAAGTCCGGAGCGCATGGCATGAGTTGCGCGAAGGCGACCGCCCGCTACATCGAGCGCCTGGCGGATCGGCACGGCACCAACCTTCGTTACTGTCACCCGTGGGGGAAGTGGCTCGTCTACGACGGTACGCGATGGCGCGTGGATGTCCGGGGCGCCCACCTCGAGCCATGGGAGATACAGCGCGTCCCATCCTCGCTCGGTTACACAGGCGACCTAGCCGACGGGGCGGAGATCGCCACGGCGGTCGAGGTGGCGCAAGGCGACTGGCCGCAATGGAGGGCGGCGTGAGCGCGTCGTCGGCGTGGCAGCTGTTGTGGTGGGTAGGAGCGATCTTTTGCGTGCTAGCGGGCGCGTGGTTTTTGGCGCTGACTGTGCCCGGCGAGGGCTCTCCACTCGCCTGGGTTTTGGCGCTCGCCTTTGGCCTGGTGTGTCTAGCGGCGGCCGCCTCACTCAGGAGGCTACTATTGGAGGCTTTTATGAGCCCTGGGCCAGTCTCCTACTCCTCTGCGCTGCTGGTGACGAGCCTATGGGCATTCATGAGCGCGGGTCTCACGGCGGCCTGCGCTCGAGTGGGTGCAGCGAAGGCGGCGCGGGGCTGGGCGGTGTCGTTCGTAGCCTTTTCAGTGGTTTCGGCTTATTGCTTTTGGAGGGTATTGTGAGGGTGGCATGAGCGAAGGAGAACTCGAGCGGTTGCGGCGTGTGGTGGAGCGACTGATGGCCGGACATAGAGAGGCTCTTGGAGTCATAGATCAGGAGGTCGAGGATCAGGAGTCCTCCGCGCAGGAGACATTGGCAGAGGTGCAGGACATATTGTCAGGTGCCTACGAGGATGCGCGGACCATCTTAGGTGGAGAGGAAGGGGAAGGGTAGCATGACGGACAGGCCCGACGAAGAATGTGAGAGGCCTTCGCGGGAAGAGGACGAGAAGCGGCGAGAAGATAAGGAGCGCCGCTCTAGCGATCTGCAGGAAGCGTGGCGGCGCATAGACGGGGGCTCGGGGAGCGCGTCCTCCGCGTCTTCAATTCCGCCGAAACCGGCTACGAGAAGCCGCACCCGGAGGCGTACCCCGCCGGGTCCTGCGCACCTTGGGCGAGGAGGTCGAGGCGGTACGGCGTGTCATCCGCACCGCTCGGGAGGAGGGCCGAGTACCGGAACTCTGCTTCAGCCACGGCGATCAAGAAAATCCGCCGAAGCTGTCACAACCGATTCCCGGCCGGTGTCTTTATGTCGAAGCCAAGAGAAACCCTGGAGGAGACATGGCCACCAACACCCGGATCCCGAAGGCCGAACTGACCGGCATCTACGGCGCGATGGTCAAGCGGATGTCCCGCAAGATGTTCGACGACGTGCCCGAGCCGGTCGAGGTGGCGTGGCACAACCGGAAGGTGCTGAACTTCTCCTTCAGCCTCGGTCGCAAGGCACAGAAATGGAACCAGTGTGACGAGAACCTGAAGTCGTTCGCCCACATGGCGGTGGCCAGCCTGGTCGGCTGCAGCTTCTGCCTGGACCTCGGCTACTTCCAGGCCCACAACGAGGGACTCGACGAGACCAAGGCGCGTGAGGTGCCCCGGTGGCGCGAGTCCGACGTCTTCACGCCGCTGGAGCGCGACGTCATGGAGTACGCCGAGGCGATGTCGCTGACCCCGCCCACGGTGACCGACGAGTTGTCGGCCCGGCTGCTCGAGGCGCTCGGCGCGCCCGCGCTGGTCGAGCTCACCGCGTTCATCGCGTTGGCGAACCTGTACACCCGCACCAACACCGCGTTCGGCATCGAGTCGCAGGAGTTCTCGGCGGCCTGTGACCTGAAGCCGCTCGCCGTGCCCTCGACGACATGACCGACGACCCGTTCGTCACCCACCGCAGCCTGCTCTTCACCGTCGCCTACGAGATGCTCGGCTCGGCCGCAGACGCCGAGGACGTGGTCCAGGAGACCTGGCTGCGGTGGGCCGACGTCGACCGCGCCGAGGTGCGGGACCCGCGGGCCTACCTGGTCCGGATCGTCACCCGGCAGGCGCTCAACCGGCTGCGGACGCTGGCGCGGCGGC
>DATDKO010000029.1:0-7269 GCA_036519935.1 Rubrobacter sp.
TCGTAGGCCCACTCGAAACCCTCGGGCGGCAGCGGAGAGCCCGTCGAACCGATGGATCTGAGGTTCGTCAGGTCGAAATCCCTGCCCGGCTCTATGTCCGCCTTCATGCAGGCTGTGATGTAACTCGCGCTGGTCCCGAAACAGGTCATGCGGGTCTTCCCGGCGAACTCCCAGAGGACGTTCATGTCCGGATAGCCTGGGTTCCCGTCGTAGAGCAAGACGGTAGAGCCGGTGAGCAGGCCGGCGACGACCAGGTTCCACATCATCCAGCCCGTCGTAGTGAACCAGAAAAAGCGGTCATCCGGTTCGAGGTCTATGTGCAGCACGGCCTTCTTGAGGTGCTCGATGAGGATGCCGCCCTGGCTATGCACGATGGCCTTCGGAAGCCCCGTCGTTCCAGAGGAGTAGAGTACCCAGAGCGGATGGTCGAAAGGCACCTGCTCGAAGGAGATCTCCGCGCCTTCGTGCCTGGCCAACAGCTCGTCCCACATAACGACGTCTTCGAGCGGGCTTGTGTCGGGATCTTCTTCGAGGTAGGGGAGGACGACGGTCTTCTGGAGCGTCGGTATCTCCCTTTGCAGCCTCGCGACGACATCTATCCTGTCATAGTCCTTGCCGCCGTAGCGGTAGCCGTCGACCGCGATGAGGATCTTCGGCTCTATCTGCTCCATGCGGTCGACGACGCTGCCGGCGCCGAAGTCGGGGGAGCAGCTCGACCAGACCGCGCCTATGGAGGCACAGGCTAGCAGGGCGATCACGGCTTCAGGGACGTTCGGCAGGTAGGCGGCGACCCTGTCGCCCCGCTCGACGCCCAACTCGCTCAGGCCGGCTGCGAGCGCGGCGGTCTTCTCCTGCAGCTCGCCCCAGCTCACCTCACCCAGTGACCTCACCTCGGACTGGTGCAGGATCGCGGGCTCATCCTGGCGGTCCGTGGCGTGCCTCAAGACGTGTTCGGCGTAGTTCAGCTCGACCCCGGGGAACCACTCTGCCCCAGGCATCTCGCGCTTTCCGAGCACCCTCTCGTAAGGCTTCGAGGTTTTGATGCTGCAGTACTCCCAGATCGAGGCCCAGAACCCTTCCAGGTCGTCAACGGACCACTCCCAGAGCTCGTTGTAGTCGCTGAAAGAGAGGTCCTTCTCGGCTTTCAGCCAAGCCATGTAGTCGGAGATCCTGGCGTTCTCTTTGAACTCTTCCGAGGGCTCCCAGAGCAGGGTTCCTTCCGCAGTTTCGGTCACGAGTCTCCCTTTCCGAGTACGAACTCTTTAATGGGCTGTCGCCCCGCCGTCCATGACGAGTGACGCGCCGTTTATGAACGATGCCTCAGGCGTGCAGAGGAAGGCGGCGAACTCTGCGACTTCCTCTGGTTCGATCAGGCGTTTTATCGCAGGCTCGGTCAGCATGATCTTCTCGACCACCTCGTCCTCCGAGATCCCGTGCGTACTGGCCTGGTCGGAGATCTGATTCTCCACTAGCGGCGTCCTGACGTAGGCAGGACAGATGCAGTTGGAGGTCACGCCCTTGGCCCCTCCCTCCAGGGCAACGGTCTTGGAGAAGCCCTCCAGGCCGTGCTTGGCCGAGATGTAGGCTGACTTGTAAGGCGAGGCGACCATACCGTGGATGGAGGAGATGTTGATGACGCGCCCCCAGCCCCGCTCGTACATCCCTGGCAACGCCTTCTGCACGATCCTGAAAGGCGCCTCAAGCATGACCCTGAGTATCATCGAGAAGCGATCGGGCGGGAACTCCTCGATGGCCGCGACGTACTGCAGACCCGCGTTGTTGACCACTATGTCAGCGTCGACCTGGAGGCCATTCAGCACCTCGTAATCCGAGAGGTCGGCCTGCATCGCCTCTCCACCGATGCCTTCGGCGATTTCTCTGGCGGCATCGCCTTCGAGGTCGAGCACGGTGACCGCGGCCCCGGCCCGCGAGAGCCTCTCGGCGCAGGCACGCCCTATCCCGCTCGCCGCCCCTGTCACGAGGGCGCTGTGCCCCGTGAGGTCAACGTTGACCGACGAGTGTCCCGATGTTATAGAGGCCTCATTCATGTCGCTCCTTCACCTCGAAGAAACAGCCTGTCCCAGGCAGGATCTTTCCCCGATGCGCCACCGGGAAACCAGTATACAGCGCCGTGCAGAAGGCTTTCACCTTCTACACGGCGAGCTATCAGCAATTCAGCTCTTCAGCGAACAAGCCCCTGGAGGCATAAGGGACTCCCACCTTGCGGCCGCTCTAGAACTCGGCGACGCCCTTTACTGGCCCCCTCCCTCCGAGATGAGCTGGCTTTCCTGGGTGTGGGTTGCGGTGAGGTCGCCCCTGTAAGTCTCCGAGGCAAGGATTACCGAGATCACGGTGATGAGCGCCATCGCCGCCGTGTACGCCGCGACCGCCCCCCAGCCGAAGCTGGCGAGCAAGGCGGTAGCAATGAGCGGCGCCAGGCCGCCGGCAAAGACCGAGGCCAGCTGGTAGCCCAAAGAAGCTCCGGAGTAGCGCACCCTGGTGCCGAAGAGCTCGGAGAAGTAGGCTGCCTGAGGTCCGTACATAGAGTCGTGACCGAGGTTCACGCCGAGGACGATGGCGATCCAGATCAGAGGCGCAACGCCCGTGTTCAACAGCCAGAAGAACGGGAAAGCGAAGAGCAGCGAGAAGGCGGCCCCGAACAGGTACACCGGACGACGTCCTACGCGGTCGGAGAGCGCCCCGAAAAGGGGGATGGTAACGAGTCCGATGGTGGCGGCGATTATGACGCCGATCAGGCCCGTGCTCTGCTCCATTCCCAGCTCGCCTTCTATGTAGGCGAGCACGAAGACGGTCAGGACGTAGAAGGTCCCGTTCTCGGCGACGCGCATCCCCATCGCGAGCAAGACATTCTTCGGGTGGGTGCGCAACACGTCCAGTATTGGCATGGGAGCCTCGGTGCCGGACTCTTTGACTTGCCTGAAAGCCGGGGTCTCCATGATCCTCAGCCGGATAAAGAGGCCGACACCCACGAGCACGATGCTGAGCAGGAACGGCACGCGCCAGCCCCACGACTCGGGCAACATGGTGGAGGAGCCGAAGTAGACCAGGTTGGCGAGCAGCAGACCCGCCGGGACCCCCATCTGCGGCCAGCTTCCGAAGAAGCCTCGCCGGCCCTCCGGTGCGTGCTCGACCGCCATCAGGACGGCCCCGCCCCACTCCCCGCCGACTCCGATGCCCTGACAGAAGCGCAGGACGACGAGCAAGATCGGAGCCAGGACGCCGATGGTTTGGTAGGTCGGCAAGAGCCCTATAAGGAACGTCGCGATACCCATGATGAGGAGCGACAGGATCAGCATCGCCTTGCGTCCGATCCTGTCCCCGTAGTGCCCGAAGACTATGCCGCCCAGAGGCCTCGCCGCGAAGCCAACCGCGTAGGTCGAGAACGCCAGGAGCACACCCGCGGTCTCGGAGAACTCAGGGAAGAACAGCGCGGGGAAGATCAGCGCCGCGGCCGTCCCGTATAGGAAGAAGTCGTACCACTCGATGGCGGTGCCTATAAAGCTCGCTAGCGCCACCTGACGGATCGAGCTAATCTGCCCCTCTTGCTCTCCACCCAATCTCTCCATAAGAGCCTCCTTTGCATGCCTGAGCCCGATGAGGAATCCGGCAGTCCCCACTGCTTACCGAATACTACTCACGCCCTGCCACCCGACGCAACCCGCCCACATACGCCTGTCAAAATCGATCTCTTCCCTGCAGCAGGAACTTTTCCCGCAAGACCCGTTACTCGCCGCGATCCCGGCCGCGCCGAAGTACGCCAGCCTGAATCCTTCGACGGGCGCAGTCCCGGTGGGCACCGGTTGCCGCTGGCTCTTCCTAGGCGCCAGCAGGAACCGGTGCACCATGGAAGACTGCGGCCGCAACGAAAAGCGGCGGGGCCGGATCGAGATCCAGCCCCGCCTATTGTTTTGGGAGAACCTTTAGTGTTCTAGACGGCCTGTCCCTCTACCGCCTCTTCCTGATCCTGGCGCCTGGCGCCTATCGCGAAGGCGAGCGCCGTGATCCAGACCGCTATGATGAGGATGAAGGCCACGGTGGAGAGGCTGGACGAGAGGCCGATGGCACCGAAGAACGTGTACGCGTTGACGACGAGGATGAACCCGCCGACGGCGGTACCCATGATACGTGTCGGCAATATGCGAACGATGTAGGCCGCGATGGGGGCGGCGATCAGACCGCCGAGGAACAGAGCCCCAACGATCGTCCACGGCACCTCCGCCAAGCTAAGGCCGAACAAGAAGCCGACGCTCGCGCAAACGGCGATCACGAACTCGCTGGTATCGACGGTGCCGATGATCTTGCGCGGCTCCATACGTCCTGAAGAGAGCAGCGTAGGCGTCGCGATGGGACCCCATCCTCCGCCGCCGAAGGCGTCGAGAAACCCGGCCACGAACCCGAGCGGGCTAAGGAACGCCCGGGGAACTGGCCTGACCTGGATGGGACGCTCGGTCCTCCTGAACGCGAACCGGCTGAGTACGTAGATCCCGAGTATGAAGAGGAATACGGCCACCGCCGGCTCGACGTAGGCCGCCGTCGCCTCAAGCGAGGCTGCCCAGACCAGCACCAGCGCTCCCAATAGCGCCCCGATGCCACCAGGAACCGCAAGCCACACGATCTTGGACCAGTCGACGTTGCCGAAGCTGGAGTGCGAGATTCCCGAAACCGCCGTAGTCCCTATCTCCGCCATGTGTACAGCCGCCGAAGCCAGCGCCGGCGCTACGCCCGCCGCCAGTAGCACCGTCGTGGACGATACCCCGTAAGCCATCCCCAGTGACCCATCCACCAACTGGGCGATCACACCAGCCAGAGCCAAAAGGAAAAAGTTCTTCATCTACACTAACCTCCCTAAATCTATTTTGTCTATAACTATTGTTCACTTTGTCAGACCGTTACGGACTTTATATCGTGAGGGGTAAGGTGTCAAGTGCGCGGCGGAAGTTTTTTCGAGCTCTTGTCACGCGTCACGAAGGATCTGGAAGCAGTTGACGGAAGAGATCTTCCGTCAACTGCGGCTACAGGCATCAGGTACAGGATTTCTCTCGGTCTCTGAGGAGTTCAGACCACCCGGCTCGCAGAGGCCTCTCCGGCGACGCTGCTGCTCTTCTCCTGACGGTTGACCCGGATCGAGAATGTGAGAGCGGCGATCCAGACGGCCACGATCGCGACGTAGATCAGAATTGCGAGCGGGCCGCTGATGCCCACGGCCCCCAGGAACGTCTTCATGTTCGTGATGAGGATGACGCCTCCGACGGCGGTACCGAGGATGCGGGCTGGCAGGATGCGCACGATGTACGCGGCTATTGGTGCGGCTATGACGCCGCCGAGCAGAAGCGCCCCGACGACAGTCCACGGGATCTGGGCGAAGGTGAGGGCGATGAGAAAGCCGATGCTCGCGCTGAGGGCGACGAGGAACTCGCTGCTATCGACGGTGCCGATGATCTTGCGCGGCTCCATACGTCCTGAAGAGAGCAGCGTAGGCGTGGAGATTGGGCCCCATCCCCCGCCGCCAGCGGCATCGAGGAACCCGGCGATCAGGCCAAGAGGAGCCAGGAAACCCCTGGAGACTGGCCTGACCTGGACGGGACGCTCGTGGCGCCTGAAGGAGAAGCGAGCGAGCACGAACACGCCGAGCCCGAACAGGAAGATGGCTACGATCGGCTCTGCCGCTTCAGCGGTGATGAACGCACTCAACACCACAGCCCCAAAGAAAGCCCCTATCGCGCCAGGTATGGCGAGCGGCCAGACTTTCGCCCAGTCTACGTTCCCGAATCGCCAGTGGGAGGCGCCGGATGCCGCCGTAGTGCCTACCTCGGCGATGTGCACGCTCGCCGATGCAAGTGCCGGCGCGATGCCAACCGTCAACAACAGGCTCTGCGACGTCACCCCGTAAGCCATGCCAAGCGACCCATCGACCAACTGCGCAATAAGGCCCACGATCGCCAACAACAGGAAATTAGCCATCTACCCCGTCCCTCCACTCTTCATCTTGTCTACCATTTCTACCTTGTCTACCATTTCTACCTTGTCTACCATTTCGATGTAAAATACGTTGCGTACAATAGAGTGTCAGAAGGGTTGTGTCAAGACTCTGGACGACGAAGGTGCCCAAATTCTTAAAAAAATCTTCGGATCTCTTAGAATTTCTACGTAAAATCTCTTGACGCGCCGCCCGACCTGTTCTAGAGTCCCCCTCGCTATTGTTAATAAACTCAGTAGACAAAGATAGCAAGAGGGGAGAGAAGATGGATCGTCCTAATGTGGTGGTGATCGTGGCGGACACGTTCCGCAGGGACCATCTCGGGGCTTACGGGAACCCGTACATCAGCACGCCGCACATAGACGAGTTCGCGCGTTCGTCTGTGGTGTTCGACCGGCATGTGATCTCTTCCTTCCCCACTATGCCTGCGAGGGCCGACATCCTGACGGGGACCTTTTCGTACACGCACATGGGTTGGGAGCCTCTGCCAAGGCACTTGACTACGTTGCCAGGGGTCCTCTCCAAGGCTGGTTATCATACGATGGGCGTCGTCGACACGCCTTTCTTCATCCGCAACGGCTTCGGATACGATCGCGGCTTCGACGACTTCATATGGGTAAGGGGCCAGGGCGACGACACGAGGCCGCACGAGCGGGCGGACGCGCGGTCGACGTGGCGCTCCGAGGAGGACAGGATGGTCGCCCGCACGATGACGCAAGCGGAGCGTTGGCTCGAGCGGCACCACGACGAGCAGTTCTTCCTCTACGTAGACACCTGGGACCCGCACGAGCCCTGGGACGCGCCAGATTACTACACCGCCAGGTACAGGGACGGCTACGAAGGGGAGCAGATCTACCCCGCCTACGGCAACTGGAAGAAGGCCGGTCTCGAAAAGGACGATGTCGACCTGGGCCACGCCACCTACTGCGGTGAGGTCACGATGGTCGACTTCTGGATCGGGCGCTTGCTCGCGAAGCTGGACGCCCTCGGGCTCACGGAGAACACGCTCGTCTTCTTCACCTCCGACCACGGCTTCTACTTCGGGGAGCACGACTACTTCGGCAAGGCCGAGTGGGTACACGACCCTGAGGCTTCGGTCACAGCGGACTCGTCCGTTCCGGACTGGCTCACCGACTCCTGGCTGTTGACGGTGGAGCGTTCCCCGCTCTACAAAGAGCTTACGAACGTGCCCCTGATGGTGCGCGGGCCCGGCCTGGAGCCAGGGCGCACCCAGGCGATGACCACGGCCCCCGACCTGGCGCCGACGATCA
>DATDKO010000030.1:0-2686 GCA_036519935.1 Rubrobacter sp.
GTATAGGAACCCCGGTCTTTCGTATTTCTCTATGTGGTACCCTGAACTTCCGAGAACGCCGTAAAGACGAAGTTCGCAGAATTCCTCTTCTACGAGGTTGGGTGAATAGAGGTCTAACCGCTTAGATCCAACGCCTCACTCGTGCTTTATAGCTCAGGTACTCTTCACCGAACTTGCGCTCCAAATAGCGCTCCTCTCGCTCGATGACGCCACGCTGGATCACCAGCAGCGCGACCGGCAGAAGTACGATAACCCACAACGCGTTCGCGAGGCTGGCGATGCCCGTATACATCATCGTCATCGAAAGATAAGCGGGGTTGCGGGTGTAACGAAACGGTCCCTCCGTGGCAATGTGAGAGACCGGCTTGTAGGGGTTAGTCGGTGTATCGGCACGTCGCATCGCCCATTCGAACCAGCCCGCGAGCAGCACTCCTCCGCCAAGAAGCGGCCACCCGAGGAGTCGCGCTATGGTGCGCGGCAGAAAGGTAGTCGGAGACCTTCTGTTGAGGAGCAGGCCAAAAACCAAGGCTGCCAGGTAGATAAGAGGCGGAGGCGCGACGACCCCTGCCTTGTCTTGCTCGTCGCCAGGCATAGGCTTTCACCCTCCTCACCAGGTCTACCCCGGTTGGCTAACTTTAGAGCATGATGCCATTTACCGAAGCCTGCTGCGAACTTCCGAGAATTCTTCTTCCACGCACTCTGGTGAATAAGGGACTGAGGTACTTAGCATCTCTTTTCCTAGGTTGCTATCTTCATGGCGCTTTTTTCGGTGAACCGGGAGAGCCTTCTGGCTTTGCCACAACGGCTCGCGTATAGTGCATCCAACCCCTTTGGTTAGGCCGGTGCGTCTCTACATCATGTCTACTCCGCGCGAACCCAAGATCATCATTTGCCACGTCACCGCGTTGCCGCAGGAGGATGTCCATGCGCACCCGTCCAGTCTATACCGAAGAACTCGACCTCTTCGTCGAGGCCGCAAGCTCTCCCGAGCACCGTGAAGAAGTCAGGAGGTACCTAAAGAGCATGTTCACCGCCGGCTCGATGCGCCCGGAGTGGTGCTTCGTCGCCCAGGAGGAGAAAGAAGACCGCCCCCTAGGACGGGTCGCCTTCTGGACGTTGCCCGGCATGGAGGAACCCTTCGCCCTCGTGCTACTAGACCTCCCCTGGGACGGCGACTACATGGGCGTGGGCACACGCCTGCTTGGGGATGTACTGAACGAGGCACGCTCTCTGGGCGCCAAGGAGATTGAGCACGTCCTCGACGCCCCGCCGATGCGGCCCCAGTTCCAACACAGCCCGGAGGAGCGGGTGGAGATGTTGCGGAGCGTCGGGTTCGCCTTCAGGCGGGAGACGGGCCGCTTCGAGTGGCCCGGAGGCGAGCCCAACGCGGAGCCCGCGCGATTGTCCTATCGTACGCTGGAGGAGGTCGGGGACGAAGCGTTCGTCGAGGCGATGAGGAGGGTCTCCGAAGGAACGCTCGATCGCGAGATCCGCGAGGAGCGCGAGAGGCTCGGCCCTCAACGGGCGGCGTGCGAGTTCTTCGAGGACGCGCAAAGGGTGGATCACGGCCCCTCGTGGTGGCGGCTCGCCTACAGCAGGCCCGAGGGGGAACTCGTGGGTCTGGTGATGCCGGCGGAGCCGCCGGGCTTCCTGACCCTCTTCTACGTCGGCGTCGTGGCGGAGATGAGAGGACGGGGGTACATCGACGACCTGCTGGCCGCCGGTACAGGAACGCTCCTCGAGGCTCGAGCGAGGGACGGGAACGAGAAGCCCCTGCGGGCAGACACCGACGTGGCCAACGCGCCGATGTCCGCCGCCTTCGAACGGGCGGGGTGGACGCGGTTCGCCGGGAGGCACGAGTACAGCGTAGATCTCACCTCGGATCGTGCGTAGCACACGCTTTGAGGGCTGGATGAACTTACGAACTTCGTAGAATCCCACTTCTAGGACGTTGGGTGAATAAGGGCAAAAAGAAGGGCCGAGGCTGCTAGACCCCTCGGCCCTCGTACACTGAGGCCGCTACCCTATAGTAAGGCTCACACGCGAAGGTTTATGGCCTGCCGCCACCGCCACCGCCGTTATGGCCGCCGCCGTTATGGTGGCCGCCATTCTTGTTGTGATGGTGACACTTCCCATGGGAAGCCTTCTTCCCCTGGCTACCGTGCTTGCACCCATGGAAACTGTGATGCCCGCCGGACCCACCAGCGAACGCCACGCCCCCGAATGACATCGACAGCGCCAACATGAGCGCCGCGAGCAACACTGTAATTCGCTTTTTCATTGCTCTTCACCCCCTTCTTTTTATCCAAGACGCCATGAAACAGGCAAGAAGATGGGTGAAGCACTAGTGTCGTATGGCTGTGTTTGATGTGAGTCCGCATCCGCTCCCCATCCCTATAGGGGCGGAGCTTTGTCGCCCCGCCGCTCTGTTCGTTCGACAGCCCGGCTACCTCCTCCCAGCTAGGTAGGAGGTCCTTAGGCTTTGCGCCCCCGCCTCGCAGCGGGTTTGCCTTTATCGCGACGCCAGAGCGTCAGCGCTTGTGAGAACGATTGTACTAACTTGGGGGCATCCAGCCTATAGGCCACATGGCCATTTTTCTCAACCTATGCAGGCAAGGTTGTACGCCAAGTAGCTATTTCTAGGGCGCGAACCTCCAAGAAATCGTGAAAGCGGGAGCTCAACTTC
>DATDKO010000031.1:0-6916 GCA_036519935.1 Rubrobacter sp.
TCTTTCAATGGCGAACGCCGGTCTTGTTGTCTTCTGCTGACACAGCGAGACTCCTTTCCTCGCACCAAGCGCAAGCGTGGTGCTCTAGCTATCGGGGCGTGCCGGCACGCCACTCAGAACTCCTTAGTGACCGGGAAGCAGCCCCAGGATCTCGATGTCGTACTTGGCAGCGATCGCCATCAGTCTCTCCATGTCGGGTGGCTCCGCAGGCGGTATGGTCAGCTCCTTGGCCGGTTCACCCACTTCCACGGGGAACCCCTCGAAGCCAGCCGGGTAGTTCTGCAGGAGTATCCTGGCCGGCTCCGTTCCGTCCACCTCGAAGCCGTGGGGCACCCCGCGCGGGCCGTAGACGAACGCACCCGGCTCGGCTTCCACCTACTCCACTCCGACGTAGAAGGTCATCTCGCCCTCCACGACGTAGAAGGACTCGTCCTCGTTGCGGTGCATGTGGTAGGGCGAGGCGAACCCGGCCGGCATGACGTTATCGATGAGTCCGAAGGCGCCGCCGGTCTGCTCGCCGGTCGCCTTCATTATCACGAGCGTGCCCAAGAACCACACCGCCTGTCCTTCTTCGCTGGCCAGCGCGTACGGTTGAGTGCCCATATCCATCGCGTCCTCCTTACTTCCGCTCCCGGTTGATGCAGATAAGCCCTTTTCACCGCCACTAATGATGGCACCCTCCGAAGCCTTGCGCGAACTTAGTAAAGCGAACTTCGGAGAACTCCGTCAACACGAAGTTCGCAGAATTCTACTTCCAGGCACTTCGGTGAATAAGGGTAGAAGGAAGGGCCGAAGCTGTTATGCCCCGGCCCTCCTTCCATAAGGTAGTTGCTCCGCTCGAGTCCTGCAGGAACTGCAAGCTCTTAAGCAACGCTCCTGAGCACTTTTACTGTGAGGTAGGAACCGGGATTATCCGATCCAACCTGGACAATCGGACATGTAAGCCGATCTCCATCCTCAGTTGCTATGGAGAGCCCTGTGATGTCCAACCAGTCCGCCCCGTCAGGTACCTCGATGTTCTGTACCTGATCATCGTTTAACCTCAATGAAGCAATCATCGAGGAACCCGTGGGAGCCTCGGCAAGAGCAACCATTATTCGCTCGATATTGCCGGTGCCGTGTAAAGGATTAACGCCAGTAGTAACCGGCCCCTCCATAGTACCCGGGCGGGAGAAGTAAGAGGAATCGATGTTTGGTCCTGGAGGACCCTCTGGACCGGTTTCTCCTGTTTCACCCTGAGGACCTGGTTCGCCCTGAGGACCCTGGAGAGTATGGATCCACAGATCGTGTACCGCCTTGGCGTTGCTCTCCTGAAGCTTGAGAAAGCTTATCCAACCCTGGGCAAACCCGACGTTGCGCCTCTGGAAAGAGAAGAAGTTGTCGGCGAAGGCTCCGTAAGCCCGATGCTGAGATTCAGCGATCTGCTGGACGATACGGGTCGTCGTCTTCTCGATGTTGTCGGTGTTCTGCATTGCTGCCTTACCTCCGAAGTAGTAGATGCGTTTAGTATGTTCTTATCATATATATACTCTATTGACACAATCCTTAAGACTGCGTCGCCTACGCCCAGTAGGAATCTCCACTCCGGCGAAACGAGCCGGAGCGCAATGCCCCGGCCAGGTTTCGCGGATTAACTATTTCCGGCTAGCGACGCTCTTGTGACTCGGCCCACTCGTCCTGGACATTGTCCTTAACCCCCCCGGAGTCAGGCTGCCTCACTTCCTCGCAGGTAGCCTCCTTGCGGTCCTCTCTGTCGCGCCTGCCTCGACCGGCTGCCTCGTTCAGCTCGTCCCTGACGTTGTCCTTAACAGTTCCTTGGGCCATATCCTGAGCCCGCCTTTCCTGTTCCTAGGGCTCCACAGCAACAAAAAACCGCCCCGTCATTCCGGGCGGCGCTTCGATCAAAACAAAACCCAGTTTTCTAGTACCCTTCAAGTCTACCATGGCGAGGGGTGCAGCTCCGCAGGACCCCGTCCCGATTGTCTGAACCTGGACTTCCGATAGCCCCGTACCCCTCAACTCCCGAGAACTCCTTACGGGCGAAGTTCGCAGAATCCATCTTCCAGGCACTCGGGTGAATAACGAACCGGGATCGTCAACGGGGGTGTTTTCGTGCTTCGCCGGGGGCCGGAAGCTCCCCCTTTACGACGGTGGCTCCCCGACCGCCATCTCCCGAAGCTCGGGGTGATTGCGCAGCTTCTTTAGTCCGAGTCGCATGCGCCCCTTCACGGTACCCAGCGGCAGGCAGAGGCGCTCGGCTATCTCCGCGTTCGTCCGGTCGGAGAAGTGGGCCAGCGCGAGGACCTTGTGCTGCGTGTGCGGGAGATCCTCGACGGCTTCGCGCACCCGATCCCGGCGGCATTTGCGCCAGGTCTCGGCGAAGGCCTCGCTCGGCTGCGACCTCGGAGCCTCGGCTTCGGCCTTCTTCTGCGTCCTCCAGTGGGTCGCCTGCGAGCGCAGCCGGTCTATGCCTCGGTTGCGGACCACGGAGAGCATCCAGGTGCGTACGCTGCCCCTCTCTGCCCGGTAGCTGCCCGCCGAGCGCCAAACCTTCAGGAAGGCGTCCTGCGCGAGGTCCTCGGCTTCCTGCTCGTCGCCGGTCAGCCTGCGGGCGAGCGAGTAGGTGGCACGGGAGTGGCGGTCGTGGAGGGCGGTGAAGGCGAAGGCGTCGCCCGCCCCCACTTGGGAGATCAGGTCCTCGTCAGTGAGGAGCGAGTAGCGTCCTCTGTGGCCTCTCACACCGTGCGCCTCGAGGGCTTATATGGCGTGTCGAGGCTCCTCGCTCCAATCACCGACTCTACGAAGTCGTTTCGGTCCATGCCCAAGAGGCTGATCTGCACGCGGGCCCCAATCTCCGGCAACGGATCGAGCATGACCCTTCCGACGCCCGCGCAGGGCCCGTAGAGGATCGAGACGAGCTGCCCCGGTGTGGTCTCCCTGACCTCCCGCCCGTCCTCGGTCGTCTGGAGCCAGAGGAACATCTCGGCTTCCTCCTCAAAGCTGAACACCGGTAGTGCCTCTCCCGCGCCGTCGAGATCTACCGTGAGCAGGTCCGGCTGGCCGAACCCGTCCTTCGCTATTACCCAGTACTGCTGCGTCCCGGCCCGCCGGGGAACTCCGCCCGCGGTTTCGGTGCCCTTCCGGGTAGAGGCCCCATCAACTGGCGCTGCACTCATGCATTTCCTCTGTTTTGAAGGCCGAGGACTCTTCGGCTCTCGTTTACAACCTTACATAGATCATACTCCCTCTTCAGTCCTCAAGTCAACTCAAATACACTCAAATACACTCAACCATGTTAAATAGTGCGCTAGAATAGCGTATGAGAAGATCGAGTCCGATGTGGTCGAAGGGGAGGGAGGCGCTTGCGAGAGCCGCTGGATCAGTTAGATAGGTTGCTGAGCACCGAGGAGGTCGCTGAGTATCTGGGGGTGGGCCAGGCGACGGTCTACCGCTGGTGCCGGGAGGGGAGCCTGCCAGCGGTGAAGATCGGGCGCCGCTGGCGCGTAAGGCGTTCGGCGTTGGAGGAGTTCGTGCGCAAGAACGAGCGCTCGGAGACTCTCGTTGGGCGGCTGAGGGCGTTTCTCGAGGTGCCGGACAACCTCATGGCCGTCGTCCAGGATCGCGAGTTGATGAGCAAGGTGGACGCCGCCTTCTTCCGGACAGCCGAGGCACGCGGCGGGACGATGGTCAAGTACCAGCTAGAAGAGCCGCGGCTGCCCTCCCTGGGGGAGGTACGCGAGAAGCTCGGGCAAGCGGGGCTCGACGTCGAAGGTCTGGAGGTGGAGGGACGCTTGCGCTTCGTAATGGAGGGCGGCGAGCCGGGCAACCGGGTCGAAGAGGTGCGGCGGCTGGCAGAGGAGGAGAGCGGCGAGGGCCGCTCCGTGTGGATCAGCATGAACTGGGACCTGCGCATGGGGGTCAAGGAGGCGCTGGAGCAGCAGCGGGCCTTGACCGAACTGGTAGAGGGCTCGGAGCTGGTCGTCAAGACAACGGTGCTGGAGGAGGACCTCGACGAGTGGCCAGGGGCGGACCAGAGGCGGGCGCAGGTGATGCACTCGGGGACGTTGTGGCTGGCGAGGGAGGGGCTGGCATTGAGCCGCGTGTCCCCAGCTCTGGAGCTCTGAGGACAGAGGGTGCCGCGGTTGCGGCCATCCGAGGGGTATTCTGAGGGAGGCCGAGTAATACCCTACGGAAGCCAATCTGAATCCTGGACGCTCATGAATCCTGGACGCTCATAGGTATGGGACGGGGCAATGCCGAACTTCGGAGAACTCCGTAAAGGCGAAGTTCAGCATAGCCCCGGCCCAGATGCCCTAGGACCGCCGGCGAGGTGTTGTGTCCGCATACACCAGGCGGCCGGGAGAGGGCTTAGGGCATCGGGCAGGGGTATTACGTGGCCCTATCCAGGATCCTGCATGTGGACTTCGTAGAATTCCACTTCCACGCACTCCAGTGAATAAGGCTCTCAAGTGTTCTCGGTTGTCTCTGGCTTAGCTCGGGGTCATCATCTGTGATGCAGTACGCCCCGCGGGGGAACGCGGGGGTTGCGAAGGAGGATGTGCGATGCATGTGGAGAACACCATAACGATCGAGCGGCCTATCGAGGAGGTCTTCGAATACGTCTCTACTCCGGAGAATGACCCGACATGGGTTTCGGCTTCCATCAAGAACCAGAGGACATCGCCTGGCCCTATGCGTGTAGGCATGACGATAGAGGAGGACGTGAAGATCTTCGGACGCACGTCGAGGGACACCTGGGAGGTTACGGAGTACGAGCCGCCGACAGTCATAGCCTATCGGGCTACATCCGGTCTACTCTCTGGTGGTGTTGTTCGTGTCCGATGTGAGCCCGTCGAGGGCGGTACCAGACTCACGCACGCTGTGGAATATGAGCCGCGCGGTATTTACTACAAGACGATAGCGCCCTTGATGCCGTGGGCGAGCAAGCGGCTTATCGCTAGTATGGATCGCACGCTGAAGGCTCTGCTGGAGGGCAAACCAACAACGCCGCAGCCAAGGCCGGAGTTGGCGGCCTCCGGGGTGGCCGGAAGTGTGGTAGCAGGGACGGTCCTTGGCGTCTCCGTTACGCTCTTGTTCCTGCTTCGATGGCGCAGAGGTGCGAGCAGAAGAGGGCGCTGTTGAAAGCAGCGCTCGCCCATGAGGTGAACTTCCGGGAATTCGTCTACTTCTAGGTTCTAGGCAAGTCGGCGAATAGAGCAGCGAAGGCTCACTTGTCGTGCCCAGATTCTCGGATGGCAGCTCTCTTCTTCTTGTCCTTCAGGGCAGGATCAGAATGCAACCACAGTGAGACGTGGGCGGGCTGCATCGTCTCGCTCACCACACTCGTTAAGTCGTGGCTCAAGGCGTCCAGGTCTGTCTCGTCGCGCAGCTTGGCAGAGAAGGCCTCTAGGGTCTTTGCTGCATCGTACTTGCTGCGGTAGAAGCTGCGGTCTATGAATGACTGGATGCGCCCACGGAGGGGGTTGAACAGCGCTGCTATCACAAGGGTGGAGACCACGATGGCCAATTGCGGCTGCTCCTCTTGGCCTGTGAGCGCACCGAAGAGTGCCTGAATAGCACTTACACCCCCGAAGTAGAGCAAAGCCAGCATCACTGTGAGTGAGCCATAGACGAGGGTGCGGTTGATGATGCGGTCTATGTCATAGAGGCGGTAGCGCAGGATGGCGATACCGGTGGCGATAGGGATCGAGGGAAGGACAAGCAAACCCGACAATGCGCCGGTTACCCTGGGCAGTCCGCCCCCGGCCCTGAGCAGTTCTCCCAAAACAACCGCGAACACAAGCATCCAGAAGAACGTCAGGGCGGCGGCGGAGACGAACCACTTGATCTGCTGGCGCTCATCCCCCCTCGCCCGGCGGAAGCGGACCAACAGCGAGACCACGGCACCTAGCCCCGCCACAAGCATCATTGGAACCGCGGCGAACAGGAGTACCACATCCAATACATGGACGGGCTCTCATCGCCGGTCACTAGCGCTGGGCCCCTCTCGGGCCAGAGCAGTATCGCCGACGACATGACAGCCAGGCCGATGGAGAGGCCACCGAGCCAGGCCACCGGGCGCCAGCGATGCGAAGGGGGGTGACCGTCGGGGAACAGCAGTGGCAGGAACACCAGGATCAGACTGAGCCCGGGGGCCCAGACCCACTGCCCGAGCCAGGACGCTTCCGCTCCCAATGGGAGAGCGCCGGGATTGGTGAGGAGCGCATAGATAGCGTACTCGTCTCCGGCAAACAAGAGCCCATAGCAGAAGCCGACGGCCAAGAAGATCCAGCCGATGGGGTTCTCAGAGCGGTGCGAGGCGATGAGGGCCCCAACGACGGAGAAGGATACCGTCCAGGTGGCGAAGGTGACTATTCCCTCGGAGACAAAGATCTCACCCAGGGTGCGCCCATTGAGGAGAGCGAGAATAAAGTTTGCCGCGGCCAGCGCCACGCACAGCGCACACAGCGACCAGGCTAGCCATGCGGCGACGCGGGCGCTCATCCTACCTAGCCCTCGATCCTGTTCTCTTGCCCCTTCCATCACAAACACCACTCTACAGCACTACCATCTCTAAAGCGTTACGAACAGCGTTGCGAGGAAGGGCAGTGGCGAACTTCGCAGAACTCCGTAAAGGCGAAGTTCGCAGAATTCTACTTCCACGTAGCTCGATGAATAAGCGTCAGGATGCTGTCTCTATGTGCTGTGAGCTCGCTGGCCAGGTACAGTAACCGCAGAGTAGCTGACCTCACAGGAGACGAACCTCTTGCACAAACTCGACGAGCAGCTCGTTCAACAAGCCCAGTTGGTTCTGGACTTAAACTGGAACGGGGAGTACACCCAGCCGGGACCCCGCCTCTATCCTCACCAATGGTCGTGGGACTCGGCGCTCATTGCCATGGGCTACGCCCACTAC
>DATDKO010000032.1:0-11120 GCA_036519935.1 Rubrobacter sp.
AGGAGGCCTCGACAGCTCATATAGATCGGCGAAGAGAATTCGCTACGTAGGGAGCCGTCGGCGGGGTACTCCGAGGGCAAACTGCTAAGAGCGAGGGACAGGGAGGTAGCAATGGACAAAGCCTGGGCGGGCATCGACCTCGGCAAAGGGTTCCACTGGGCTCATGTGCTGGACGCTTTCGGCAGAGAGCTGCTCTCTTCGGAAGGGCCGAAACGACGAGGCGGACATCTCGAGGCTCATAGAGGAGGCTCTCTCTTTCGCCGAGGAGGTTGTCTGGGTGGTGGTTAAGCCAGGAGGTGGAGCAGCTCTTGTTAGCACTGCTGTGGGAGCGGAACCAGAGAGAGTCCTCTATGTCGTCTCCGGCCTCAGCGTGGATCAGGCCCGCGACGTCTACCCCGTGGGGAGTCTGAAACCGATGCCCGCGATGCCTACGTCATCGCCTACCCCAGGCGCGGATGAGGTCGGACCTCAGCCAACTTAGACTGGATGAGCAAGAGATCGCCGAGCTGCAGCTTCTGCTCACTCCTCGGCGCGACCTAGTTACTGACCACAGCAGGATCGTCACCCGCCTCAGAGAGACGCTTGTGTCTTTGTTTTCCGGCTTTGGAGCTGGCACTGAATCTGAACGGCAAAGGTCCCCTCACACTCCTCACTCACTACCAGACTCCCACGCACCTTAGACGAACGGGCCACAAGTGCGTTGCTGCTTACCCTAGAGAAACCGCTCCGTCAAAGGATCCAATAACGTAGCACACAAGGCACTTGCCGCAGCCAGATCCCAGAGCGTTAGAGTGCCTGCACAGGAGGTAGCCGCCGCAATTGTCGCCGAGCTCGCCGGAGACGTTCTCGGCCTCAAGGAGCGTATCCGCGCCCTCGAGGAGGAGCTCGAGCAACGTTTTTCGCCCGTCCGGAGGCTCGGATTCTCACTAGCCTGCCAGGCATGTGTCCGGTCCTCAGGGCCTTGTTTCCTGGTGGCCGTGTGCGACATCAGCGCCTTTGAGAGTGCCGACAGGCTCGCTGCTTACGACGCCGCTCTTGTCCCGGCGGCTCGTGAGTCCGGCAAGCGGGTCGGTAACCACAGAAGGATGCGAGGTGCCAACAAGGTCCTCAAGCGGATCTTCTACCAGTCGGCTTTTGCCAGCCTACGAAACGCTTTGGAGTCCAGAGCCTTCTACGATCGCAAGAGGGCAGAAGGCAAGAGGCACACCCAGGCACTGGTTGCGCTCGCCCGAAGGAGGGTTAACGTTCTGTGGGCGATGCTGCGTGACTGCACTACGTTCGAGACCCGCTCTGCAGCTTGACATGTTCATAGAGATTCTTTCACGTACTTCGGTGAATAAGGCTGCCTCGGTGTCCGCCCTCGGCGCAATGTGCTAGAAACAGTCCACTAGAGGAATGTCCTCTTATATACGGGTAGGCACCTTTTCGGGGCTCGGGAAAGAAAGGATAATATTGTTGGGACAATCGCCGAGCCCTGAAAAGGCACACTATGGCTGGCTATTCTGAGAACAGGCTGAGAGAGTCGATGGGGATCGTGTGAACTTCGCAGTACACCACTTCTAGACACTCGGGTGAATAAGGGCTCAAAGCTCCCCGCTGTGGAATACATGGAGCAACTTCAGGGTAGGAAACACTATCGAGGAAAGGAGAAAGCGCAGATAATGACCGAGCGAGCACGCAAGGTAAAGAACAAAGCCATACCAGAGTGGGCGCAGGGACTCTACTACAACAAGGGAATGTTCGCAGAAGTTCTCGTCTACTACGATGAGGAGTCCATCTACTTCGAGTGCAGGGGCAAGGACAGCGGCATAGTTCGCTTCACCTTCGAGATGATCGAAGGTCTCAAGATAGTAGAAGAAGAGGAGTCCGCAAATTCGACAGAGTAGCTACTTTGCGTGGAGGAAGCCGGGATAATACCTGAAGGCAGCGGATCCGAGCCTGGTGCGCTCCTAGCTGTCGGACCGCTGCCATGCGGACTTCTGAGAATACACCTTCTACAAGGTTGGGTGAATATGGGCAGGGAGAAGGCCGGACGTCATGACATCCGGCCTTCTTCCGCTTGCCGATGACCTGCCCCAGGCGGCTGCTACTCTAGGCTGCTCCCCTAGAGGCCGCCGCGTCGCTCGGTTTCGTCCTCTACCTCTACCTCCTCGCGCCTTACGTCCTCCTCGACTACCTCCGTCTCTTCCACGACGTCCTTGCGGATGCGCACCTCTTCCTTGACCACCGGACGCTTGTGCACAACAACCTCTTCCTCGGTTACAGGCACCACGACCTCGTCCTCGCCGATCTCGGCCTCTGAAGCCTCGCCCTCTACGGGCACCCGCTCGACGCTTACCTCTTCGTGCCTTGTGGGGACCTCTATGTGCTCGCGGTCTGTGCGCACGCGCTTTCTGACCCTTATTGAGCCAGCCTTGCGTTCGCGGGTTCCGACCCTAAGCTCTTCTTCGGTTCTCTGCACCCTCACCTCGTCCTCATAGCTCACGTCGGTGGGATCGGCCACACCTGTCGTGTGGGTGCTCTGCTCGGCAGAGTAGGATCTGTAGGTGCCGCTCTCCTCGATGGTGGAAGCGCGCTGGAGGCCGTAGTAGGAGTAGACCTCGTTCTCAAACTCGGGGGTGATCTCACGGTCGTCATCGAAGGTGGGGCCGTTCTTGACCGTCTCCTTGTCTGCTGCGACCTTGATGGTCTGCCGCGCATCGTTGACCCTCGCCATCTGGAACGGGATCAAGGTGGTACGGGTCCCCAGGAAGCCCATCTTCACGCCTAGGTACTCGGGCTGGTCGCTCTCGTCGAGGAACAGGTCGTCTACGTTGCCGATCTTCTCATAATGCTGATCGTAGACCGTGTAGCCTGCGTACCGATCTTCTACTTCCGTGAACTTGTCAGTGCGCGCTTCGCGTTCCAAGGTAAATACCTCCACACAGGATGCTTTATACGAACATACTGTTAACAGTCCTACCCGTTCTCCTGGCAAAGCTAAACGCGGCTGCTGTGTAGTAGTGGACTGGGACTATGCGAACTTCCGAGAATCTACTTTCCCCGAAGGTGGGTGAATAAGGGCAAGAAGGAGGGCCGGGAGTCCTCCTTTACCGGTAGTTTGTTGAGTCGGGATATGGAGGCGAAGATCTCTCCAAAATGAGCTTGCTCGATCCCCGTAAATACGCTCAAATCGAACCACGAATTGGATTCTCTTCGTACGCAAGCGGGCCCTCGGGCCGTGTCTCTTACATCAACAAAGTACCAATGACACGCTGATAGGTGGCGCAGCCGCCGTCCTGAAGTGCTGACAAGCGAAGGCCGTGAGGCCTGAGCGTGCTGACATGCTGACCAGCGCGGGTTTTGAAAGGGTAGCCCTTTCAAAACCCGCTAAAACAGCTCTTCGAACCCGGTTTCGTCGAGGACGGGAACGCCCAGTTCCTTTGCCCTCTCCAGCTTCGAGCCTGCGTCTTCGCCGGCGAGCACGTAGTCTGTGTTCTTGCTGACCGAGGAGGTGAAGGTGCCCCCGGCCGCTTCGAGACGGCCGACGTAGTAGTTGCGGGGACGATCCAGGGTTCCTGTTATGACGACACGCTTGCCCGAGAGCGGACCCTCCGTAGGGCCACCCTCTTCGCGCCCGAAGTCGAGGCCCCGCTCCACAAGGCGTCCTACGAGATCGCGGTTGTCTTCGAGGTCGAAGTACTCCACGACGGCTCGGGCGACGACCTCTCCGACGCCGTCGATCCCTGTAAGCTGTTCGACCTCGACGCCGCGCATAAGGTCCTCTCCACCGAAACGTGTCGCGATAAGGCCGGCCGTAACCACCCCTACGTGCCTGATGCCGAGGGCGTAGAGGACGAGGGAGAACGGCTTCTCCTTGCTCCTCTCGATGGCTCGGATCAAATTCTCCGCGCTCTTCTCCCCGAAGCCTTCGAGCGGGACGAGCTGTTCGGGCTCGAGGTCGTAGACGTCGGCCACGTCGCTTATAAAGCCGAGGTCGAACAGCCGGGTGGCGAGCTTCTCGCCCAGGCCGTCGATATCCATAGCGGACTTCGAGGACCAGTGTATGATGTGCTCCAGAGCTTGCGCGGGGCAACGGGCGTTCACGCAACGGGTAACAGCCTCGCCCTCGGGGCGCGAGACCGGCTCGTCGCAGACAGGGCAATTGGCGGGCATCTCGAAGGCGTACTCCTCGCCTTTGCGTTCCCCTGTGACGGCTTTGACGACCTGCGGGATCACATCCCCCGCCCGTTCGACGACGACCGTGTCGCCGACGAGGATGCCCTTCTCCTTGATGTAGTCCTCGTTGTGCAGCGTCGCCCGTGAGATCACGACCCCACCGACGTTCACGGGCTCGAGCACCGCCTGCGGTGTCACCGCGCCGGTCCTGCCGACTTTCACGAGGACGTCGAGCAACTTCGTGCGCCCTGCAAGCGGCTCGAACTTGTACGCGATTGCCCACCGCGGCGAGCGGGCTACAGAGCCGAGGGCGAGTTGCTGCTCGCGCGAGTCGACCTTCACCACGACGCCGTCGATCTGGTAGCCGATGGACTCCCGCTCCTTCGCCCACCGTTCGCACTCCTCGATCACGGAGTCTATGTCCTGGTGGACCTCGTAGGGGTTGACGCGCAGCCCGTATGCCTTTAGCGCGGCGAGCATCTCCGAGTGGCTCTCGAAGATCTCACCCCCCTCCCCGACGCCGTAGAGCAGTATGGTAAGGGGTCTTCGGGCCGTGATCTTCGGGTCGAGCTGCCTGATGGATCCGGCCGCCAGGTTGCGCGGGTTGGCGTATGGTTTGTTGCCCTCACCTTCAAGCTCCCTGTTCAGCTTCTCGAAGTCAGCGATGGGGATGTACGCCTCGCCGCGCGGCTCGAGTACTTCGGGCGGACCGTCATCGAGACGCTCGGGAATCGAACGTATCGTCCTTAGCTGCGCCGTAACGTCCTCGCCGATCACGCCGTTGCCGCGTGTGGCGCCCCTGACCAGCCGCTCGTTCTCATAGCGTAGCGAGACCGCCAGGCCGTCTATCTTCAACTCCGTCACGTAGCGCGGGGTCTCATCCTCGCCGAGTAGGCGCCGCACGCGGGCGTCCCACTCCCTCAGGTCTTCTATCTTGCGGGCGTTCGCGAGGGAGAGCATGGGGACGGAGTGCCTGACCTCCTCGAACCCCTCGATGGGCTCTCCGCCGACGCGCTGGGTCGGTGAGTCAGGGGTGATGAGCTCGGGATGCTCGTCCTCCAGGGCTTCCAGTTCCCTGTAGAGGGCGTCGTACTCGGCGTCGGAGATCTCCGGCGCGTCATCTACGTGGTAGAGGCGGTTGTGGTAACGGACCTGCTTGCGCAGATCCTCTACCCTATCCCGAACGTCCACACCTCCGGCCACGCAGGGATTATACGCACCTGTGCACCCGCTCCCAAGAGAAGCTTGATCGCCACCGTGCCGCACAGTGCGTAAGTTTGCGCCTGCATGGAGCGATCCGCAACCTTTTGCTCCACAGGCCGTTACCGAAACGTTATAGGACTGTGGGTCTCCTGCAAACCGCTTTAAGCGCGGCTCTCGTAGTGGTCGTGGACCGCTTCGTCGAAAGCTCCCGAAGGTTCCTCCATTTGTGGTGCTGACTCTATGGTCTTCGCGTCGTAAGGGACAGAGACGCGTTGCTCTCCGGCATCTACCTCTATCCTCTCGGCTGGGATGGGGTGTCGACTTACGACGACGTACTTCAGCACGTCGCTCGGGGCGTCGTAGACGGTGTCTTCGATCTCCCCGACCTCCTCCCCCGAGGCGTCGTGAACCCTGTAGCCCTCCAACTGCGTGAAGGGATTATCGGGACGATGGTTTGCACTCTCCATACTTCATCCTCCGGTGGCAGGCATACGAGTATGTGCGTATGATACTTCGGCGTGGGCGGCAGAACAGATCAAGGTCGGAACGCCCGGAGCCTGAAGGCTTTCTCATTCCTGCTCCTAGCCCTCATGGTGGCTTCGCTGCTGTTCGTGCACACCGCTTCATACGAACCTGCGGTCTCCTACATCCTGCTCTATCTGGTCTCCTCCGTAGGCATCATCACCGCGGCGGTCGTGGTTCCGTTGCTGCCGGAGGAGCAATTCACCGCCGGTTTCTGCGGCTCGATTTACGCCCTGTACGCTGCCATCGTCGCCATGATGGTCTTCTTCTCGGGTGGGACATCGAGCGAGCTATACGTCATGTTCTTCCCGCTGATTCTGGCCTCGGCGCTGCACGGGTCGTGGCGGGTAGTGCTCGCGGTCCTCGTCGCCGTCCTTTTCTGCTACGCCCTGGCGATGCTGCCAGGCCTTCTCGAGAGAGGGACAGGCCAGGAGATTGCCTCGCTCGTCTTCTACAGGCTCACTGCTGTGGGCCTGACCGGCCTGTTCTTGATCTACGTAGCAAGGAGCGTGCTCCCTGCCGGTCTTGCTGAGGACTATGCAACGGATGAGGACGGATCCATACTGCTCGAGCGTGTCGAGGAGGAACTCGCGGCGCGCAGGGGCGCGCCTGTCGCCGTGGTACTCGTCGACCCGGGAGTGGAGATGGAGGCTATGGATCTCCTCCTGGAGAGGGTGTGGACGCGCATCGGTGAACCCGTGCTGCTCGGCGAGGGCAACCTCTTCGGGGTGGTCGTAAGCGGGGTAGGCGACGGAGGGGTGGAGAGTGCTGCGCGGCGCGCCCTGGCCGCCGCGAGCTCCCTCGGCGCGCAAGACACCAGGGCAGGTGCGGCGATCTACCCGCGTGACGCCCGTTCCACAGAAGACCTCCTGATCGCCGCAGGACGGGCGCTCGAAGCCGCTTTCGAAGTCGAGTCATCCAGCGCCATTGTCCTGGCCGGCAGAGGCGCGCCGCAGGGAGCCGGCCGCTACAGGGCGGCTCGCTAGATAGCTAGCAGCACGCTGCCTTTGGCAGCTTGTCAGCACTTCAGCTTTTCAGCTTCTCCCGCTCAGGTCCTCGCCCGGCCGCACACGAGGAACTACTACCTGCGGCGACCCGTTTCGACACTCGTGGTAAGGCCACGGGAGGACTTGCTGAACTGCTGAGAGCCGCGAAGCGGCGTGCTGACAAGCGAGGGCCGAAGGCCCGAAGCGTGCTGAAATGCTGACAAGCGGAGGCGAAGCCGGAGCGTGCTGAAACCCCCGCAGGGGGTTCCACGTACCGATGATATAATCCACGACGGACTTTGCAGGCGTGACGACTGCCGGGGGTGGACGGCACAGATGGGAAGATTTACGAGGGCTATTCGCGGTTTCTTCGGGAGGTTTCTCTCCGGGGTCGAGCAGCGCAACCCGGAGATACTGCTCGAGAACGCCGTCCAGGATGAGCTCGAGAACTTGAAGAAGCTCCAGGTCGCCGCGGCCCGAACGATGGCCTACGAGAAGATGCTCGCCAACGACGCTGTCACAAAGCAGAAGACCCTGGCCGTCAAGGAGCGCCAGGCCCGCGAGCTCGCGAGCAGGGGCCAGCGGGAGGCCGCAATCGAGGTCGTCCAGCAGAAGCAGGAGGCGCAGGCGAGCCTCACAGATATCGAGACGCGTCTCGAAGAGGCCCGCAAGAACTCCCAGGAGTTGGAGCAGGCGTTCCGCGACCAGGAGCGCCGCTACAACAACGTGGTGCGCGAACGTGCGGCTCTGATGGAGGAGCATCAGCGCTCCCGCGCCCTGAGGACCGCCAACGAGGCCCGCTCCAACATCTCCCTCTCCGACTCATCCCGCGACCTGGAGAAGGCGCGGCAGTCGATCCGCCAGGCCTCCTACGAGGCGGAGGCCGTAGGCGAGCTCGGCACCAGCGAGACCGAGCGCCAGATAGCAGCGGCCGAGATCGACATAAAGCGGCTCGACGCCGAGCGGGAGCTCGAGATGATGGAGGTCCAGATGGGCCTGCGCGAGCCAGAACCGATCGAGGCTGCGCCACCCGAGGAGACAGCGAAGCCTCAGGCCGAGGAGACCGAGGAGGGACCGCGTGGACAGTAGAAAGAACCTCTCGCGGCGGCTGATGGTACGCCTGGCGCCTTTCGCTTCCTTCGCAGGTCTAGGAACCTTTGCGGCCCTCGAAACATCTTACGTCCTCGCCGGCCTGCTAGGTATCGGGGCCTTTGTCACAGGCCGTCGGCTCCTCGACAGGCGCGAGAACACGCGCAAGGAGCTTTTGAGCCGGGCCAGGCACAACAGGGGAGAGCTTGGCCGGGTGGCCAGGGAGGATCGCATCGCGGCGTCGCAGATGAAGCGGCTGGTCGCCCTGCAAGATGGGCTACTGGAGAGCTGGGAGCTTCTGCCCGAGGAGTGCAGGCCGCTTCTGGACGAGGATATCTTCACCATCATCGGCGAAGTCGAGGGCGCTGCGCGACTGGCGCGACGGCGGGCGGCTCTGAGGAGGCATCTGGAGAGCGTGGACCGGCGTTCTATCCACGGGCGTATAAAGGAACTGCAGAAGGATCTCTCGCGTTTGGAGCCAGGGTCGCCCATGCGGACGTCGTTCGAGAGCGCGCTCCAGGGGCGACGCGGGGAGCTCGAAGGCTACGACGATGTGCTCGGCGGCATCAGCATGATCAACGCCCAGCTCGAGAGCGCCGAGAGCCTGCTGGGGAATCTGCGCGGAGAACTGCTGGCCCTGGATGACAGCCTGGTCTCGGGGCCGCAAGACCCTGGCCTCGCGCGGCTCAAAGAGCGGATCGCCTACTTCCGCCGCGGGCTAGATGAGGTGACGCGGCGCGTCGAGACCCTACCCGCTACGGAAAGGATATCTGCGAGATGAACGAGGATCACAGCACGACGCGGCAGAGCTTCTTCTCCAGGGTGTTCGCGGGGAGCACCGAGGGCGAGGGGACGTCTATCTACTCCTCCGAGGAGATCGGAATGCCGGCTACGGACGAGTCAGAGAGCCTGGCGGCGCACGGATTCACAGTCGAGCGGGCCGCCGAGGTCATCAGGAACCTCCCGCCAGAGGTGCCGAGGCCAGCCGCCGTGCGCATCGTACGTGGGACGCTCGAGGCGGCGGGTATAGACATCGCCGAGCTGGAGTCTTCGACCAGGGCCAGGGAGTCCAAGCTCAACTCCGAGATAGACTTGAGCGAGAACCGTATACAGCAGTTCAAGAACGAGACCGAAGAGGTGATCCGGAACCTCGAAGACCAGATACGCAAGGCGCGCGAAGCCAGAGACTTTGGCGTCTCCGAAGAGGAGAGGAAGATCTCATCCGCCGAGTCCGGCCTCGATAACATAGATCTGGTGCGCGACTTCTTCGGCCTGCCACAGGAAGAGGCGGACGAACCACCCGCCGACCCCGCAGCCGGTGAAGAGACGCAAGTCATGGAGGGCGTGGAAGACGAGGAGGAAGACGACACCCAGGTTCTCCGCCGTCCAGGCCCGCTCTCGGACTCCGAGGACTACTTGGAACCCGGGGACAAAAAGGAACAGTGAGCATCCCCCGCCGCCTGGGCCGCCTCGCCCAGGGTTTCGTCTCCAGCCTGCAGGAAGATGAGCGCTTCCGCGAAAGGCTCCGTACCAGCCGCGAGCGTAGCGAGGCCCTGAGAGGAGCCTTCGAAGCCGCCTGGAAAGGCGCCTCCGAGGAGTGGCGCAAGGCAGAGGAGCGCCGTGCCGCACAAGAGGCGGCCGCAGAACAGACCTGGGGATGGCGGTCCGCGACCACCACATTCACTCCCAGGAAATACCCACCGAACGTCCTGGCCGCCTACGACAGGCTCGGCCTCGTCCCCAGCGCTTCCATGGAAGAAGTAGACAGGAAACGCAGAGAGCTGGTCAAGCGCTTCCACCCGGATCGTTTCTCCGACCCGGAGAAGCGACTCCGTGCCGAGCGCGTAACGGCAGAGATCAACGCCGCCCACGACGCCATAGAACGCCATGTAGCGGGTTGAGGAAGGCTTTGAGCCTTCCTCAACCCGCTCATTTCAGCACGCGCCCTGTCGAGCGCTTTCAGCATTTCAGCTACTCGCAAACGCAAGCTCTTGCTGACTTGCTGACAAAGCGGCGAAGCCGCCGTGCTGAAGTGCTGACCAGCTATGAAACTAGTTCGCCGCGTACTATCAGGCGATTCTCGAACGTCGGTATGGGGGTACAGCTCTGGAGCGAGACTACGGTCTTGCCCTCTACGGGGTAGGTCGTCCAGTAGTCGTTTGGCTCGACGGTCATGAGGTCGTAGACCCTGAACGTGTACTTTTGTCCTTCCTTGTCTTCGATGAAGATCTCATCACCTGGTTTCATCTTACCGAGTTTGTAGAAGGCGTAGGGCACCCTGGTGCGCGGAAAGCCGAGGGCGTGCCCCGTGATAAACGTGTTCGAGCCCGCTATCCAGGGCAGGCCGCTGCCGCGCACGCGGAGTATGCCCTCCCTGTCGAGCTCGGCCTGCCTCGATCCTGTGGGCACGGCCACTTCCTTCAGGCCAAGCCTCGGCACCGTGATCTTCATGGCCGCCGATGTGTTCTCTCTGCCTGAGGCAACCTCAGGAGCTTTCTCTGGAACCTCGAGCTGGGGGGAATTCTCTCCGAGCAGTGTGCCTGTGTTCTCGACCTCGGCCGTGCGGAGCTTCGCCGAGGCCGTCTCCTTCTCCGGCAGAATTGGGAAGGCTAGGAGGCATAGCAAGATCGCCAGCGAGACCAGCAAGACCGAAGCTTTTGGAGTACCGATCACCCTCGGGCAGTATACCAAGCAGCACTGATTTACCGTTAGAATGATGCGCGTGAGGATAGACGACCTGATCGAAGCCTTCGCAGCCCATCTTGGGGACGACCCTGGCACAAGCCCTCGCACGGCCGAGTTCTACGTGGCCGACCTCCACGAGTTCGCCCGCTTCCTCGAACAGAGGGACGTTAGCAGGATCGAGGACGTGGGCGTCGGCGCCGTTATGGAGTTTCGCAACGATCTCCTCGAAAGCAACCGCAAGCGCTTCACCGTGTACCGCAAGGACGCCGCCGTAAGGAGGTTCCTCGATTGGGCTCGTACCTCCACGGACGCCGACGTAGACTTCGACCCCATCGAACCGATGCACCAGCCTCTCGACCAGCAGATAGTCTTCCTGGAAGAAGATGAGGTGGACCAGCTCCTCTCCTTCCCCCTGAACACCCGCGACGACGCCCGCGACGCCGCGGTCATAAGACTGATGATCGACACGGGCGTGAC
>DATDKO010000033.1:0-4488 GCA_036519935.1 Rubrobacter sp.
CGGTCGGTCCCTGAGGGTGGCCGAAGATGAGGCTGGACCCGTAGTTGTTCATGTCCTTGACCTGCACCCCCATCTGCCTGGCGAAGTAGGCGTCGTTGACAGCGAACGGGTTGTGCGTCTTTATGACGTCAACGCCTGAGATGGGGATGCCGGCTTCGGCTAGGGCCATCTCGGCCGCAGGGACCGGGGCCCTGGGCATCCTGGCCCTGCCGACCCGCGCGAACCCTGTGGCAAGCAGCCTGACGATGCCATCTCCGTCCGCGAGCCCGCGTGCCTTCTCCTCACCTGTGAGGATCATGCCCGCCGTCCCGTCTGCGGGGTGCGTCTGGGAACCGAAGGTGACGACGCCGCCTTCCGCGACGGGCTCGAGCTTCGCGAGACCATCCCTGGTCGTCGGGAAGACGCCCGAGTCTTCGTCCACGACGATTGGGTCCTTGCGCCTCTGCGGGATGGTGACGGGGACCATGTACCTCTTCTGAAACTCGCGATCATTCTCTAGCGACCCCTGATACTGCGCGTAGCGCAGCGCGGTGATGTCGTCGAGCTCCTCGCGGCTTATCTCTTCCTCGGCGGCGACGAGCTCGCCTGTGGTCGCCATCGCCTCCCCTGCCCAAGGGTCGCGGGCGAAGGAGTCCTGAACCCAGTTCTCGATCTCCGGGGAGCCGCCCGGCGCCGAGGGCCTGGGGTAGATCACCTGTGGCCCGTTGCTGGTCCTGTCCGTCGTTACGACGAGGGCCACCTCCGAGTCGTCACCCTCCACCGTGGCGGCGGCCGAGTGAACGCAGGCGACGGAGGTGGCGCAAGCCTGTGAGACCATCGGCCCCGTCACACCAGGAACCCCGATACGGGCGGCAACCGAAGGAGCGCCGTAGAAGATATCCCTCTGTGGCACGGTCCACCCGAGGACCAGCCCGGTGAGCACTTCGACTGACAAACCCCTCCGCTCGAACGCCGCCCTCGTCACGTCCACCGCCATGTCCAGGCTGTTCACCTCCGCTAGGTCGCCCTGCCACCGCGCGAACGGCGACGACCAGGCGAAACCAACCGGGATGTACGTTCTCTCGAACCTCACTTGCCCTCTACCCCCTTGCCTTCGCCTGGCGCGAAGCCCGCCTTCTTCCTCTCTTCGTCCGCCAGCACGCGCTTGAGGAGCTTGCCAACAGCGCTCTTGGGAAGCTCCTCGCGAAACTCAACGAGCTTCGGCACCTTGTATGGGGCGAGGTTGTCCTCGCAGTGGGCGATGAGGTCCTCCTCCTTCAGCGAGCTGCCCTCCTTCTTCACCACAAAGACCTTCACCGTCTCGCCCCTATATTCGTCCGGGACGCCGACGGCCACTCCCTCGACGACCTCGGGATGCTCGTAGAGCACCTCTTCGACCTCCCTCGGATAGACCTTGAAGCCGCTCGCGTTGATGACCTCCTTCTTGCGGTCAACGATGTAGAGGTAGCCGTCGTCGTCCATGCGGGCGATGTCGCCTGTGTACAGCCAGCCGTCGCGCAGTGTGTTCGCCGTCTCCTCGGGCATCTGCCAGTATCCCCTCATCACCTGTGGACCTTTCAGGATGAGCTCCCCAGGCTCCCCTGCCGGCATCTCCTCCTCGCCCGTCTCGATGTCCATGATCTTCACATCAGTACCGGGAATCGGCACCCCGATGCTCCCCCCGACCGACCCCCGGAGGTATGTGTTGAACGTCGCGGGTGCGCCTTCGGAGAGGCCGTAGCCCTCCCAGATCGCACGCCCCGTACGCCGCTCGAAGGAGCGGAGCAACCCGAGCGGGACGCTTGCGCCGCCTGAGGTATAGAGAAGTACCTTGTCCAGGCCATAACTCTCCATGTCCGGATAGTTGTGTAGGGCGACGAAGAGCGTCGCCACGCCAGGAAGCATGACGGGCTCTTCGTCCCTGATCATCCCCATCACGACGTCTGGCTGGAAACGGGGGACGGTGAGCAGGTTCCATCCCATCCGAAGCCCGAATAGCAACACCATCGTCATCCCGAAGATGTGGAAGAAAGGCGCTACGGCGATCACCTTTCCGTTCTTCGGGAAGGCGGCGGGGTCTTCTATGAGCAGATCCATCGTCTGCTTGACGCCGCCGAGAAGGTTGGCGTGTGTGAGCATGGCGCCCTTGGAGATTCCGGTGGTTCCGCCCGTGTACTGAATGGAGGAAAGATCTTGTTGCGGATCTAACTCCACCTGCGGCACGCTCCCCGTAGCGGATTGCAAAAACTCGTCGAAAGGCACGTCGCCGTCCTTCAAGCCACCTTCCGGCTCGCCGACGCATATAATCTTCTCAAGCAGCGCATCCGCCTGAACGGCTTTTGCTTTCTCGTACATCATGGAATGCACGATCACGGTCTCCGTGCCGGAGTTATCGAAGATGTGCGTGAGCTCCCGGCCAACGTAGATCGGGTTGACCTGCGTGGCCGTTGCCCCGACCCTCATCGTCCCGAAGAACGCGACGACGTATTCCGGACAATTGGGCAGCATCAGCCCCACACGGTCGCCCTTCTGTACTCCGGCTTCGTAGAGCGCGGCGGCGAAGCTCTCGGTTAAATCCAGAAGCTCGCCGTAAGAGATCTTCTGCTCACCCCGAGTCAGGGCTGTGTTATCCTCGTAATTCTCTACCGCCTCTTCTAGAAACCCCGTCAGCGAACCACCCAAGGGCTCACCCGAGATCCTGTCTCCGTAGATCGAGAGCCAGGGCTTCTTTGCGTCCAACACGGTCACCACCTCCGCGTGCTTGCTCCGCACATGTCGTTCAGCATGGCCTTCGCCTCTTCTCGGTCAACTGCTACATGATATTGCCAACTTTCCCCAGCATGACCGTCGCTTCAGCACACCGCGAGCCGGACAGAGAACCGCTCAGGTCGGGAGAGCCCTCTCCGAGAGCTCGCCGGCCCGGATGAGGTCGACCATCTCCTTGATATCCGTGTCCATCCGCCGGTCGCCATCCAGGAAAGGCACGTGAGAGCGCACGAGCTCGTGTGCCGCCCTGGTTTTCGGGCTCGCCTTCTGTGCGCCGCGCAGGTCGAGTGCCTGGCAAACGGCGAGGAGGTGTATAGCCGCGACGTTCTGCGCGAGCTCGATGATGGATCTGGCATCGCGGGCGGCTATAGAGCCCATGCTCACCTTGTCCTGATTATGCGCCTCGGTGGAGCGGGAGAAGACGCTCGCCGGGTTGGAGATCTTGAGCGCCTCGGCCGTCATCGCCGAGCAGCAGAGCTGCATCCCCTTGAAACCGTGGTGCAGGCCGGCCTCGGGACCGTCCTCGTCGAAGTAAGGGATCAAGTTCGGGGTCAGGCCAGCGTTGTACTTCTCGTCCACGACCAGCTCGAGCTGCCGGTCCATCAGGTCGCAGAGGTTGGCTACGGCGATCTTCAGCGAGTCCATAGCCTGGGTCATGTGGCTGCCGTAGAAGTTGCCTCCGCTCTGCACCCGGCCGCTCGCGGCGTCGAAGAGGGGATTGTCGTCGGAGGAGTTGATCTCGATCTCTACCCAGCGCCTCACCCACTCCAGTGTGTCGCGTAGAGCGCCGTTCACGTGTGGCGCGCAACGAATAGAATACTTATCCTGCACCTGCCTATCCAACTCCAGGAACTCCTTGCCGCCGAGGCCGTCGCCGGCGAAGATCTCCTCGGAATCCAGCGCCAGCTCGGACTCTGCTAGCAGGTTCCGGATGACACGTGCGCTCTCGACCTGACCGGGATGCGGCTTCTGCTCGTGGATAAAGGCGTTGAAGTGTCCCCGGTTGCCGAGCAACGCCTCAGACGCCATCGCCGTGCACAGGTCTGATACGAGCGCCAGCTCCTCGGCGTCCCACACCGCCAGAGCAGCGAACGCGCTCATGAAGGAGGTCCCGTTGGTCAGGGCGAGGCCTTCCTTGGCCTCGAGCTCCAACGGCTCAAAGCCCAGCTCACCCAAAAGCTCCTTCGAGTCCTTCACCTCGCCGTCGTGCAGGACCTCCACTTCGCCAACGAGAGCGGCGCCCACATACGAAAGCGGCACCAGGTCTCCGCTGGCGCCGCAGGAGCCACGCTCAGGGATGAGAGGGAGTACATCGTTGTTCAGGTAGAACAGGAGGCGCTCCACCAATTCGAGGCGAACACCGGAGTTGCCCCTGGCGAGGCAGTTGGCGCGCAGGAGCATGGCTGCCCTCGTAACTTCCGGCGAGGCAATCGGGCCCGTTCCGCTGCCCAGAAAGCGGAGCATGTTCTGCTGCAGACGGGCGGTCTTGGACGCGGAGATCTGGCGGTGCGCGCTGTCCCCGAAGCCTGTCGTGACGCCGTAGATCGGGACCTCGCGCCCGATCAGATCCCGCTTCAGCGCACGCGTCGCCGTGATCTTCTCCACCGCCTCATCGGATAGGGCGCACGACGCGGATTCGCTCCTGCGAGAGAAAGCAACCACTTCCTCGATCGTTAGCGATCTCCCGTCGAGCTCGAACCGGAAGCCCTGTCCCGGTAGAACGGTCTTCATCGCGTATCACCC
>DATDKO010000034.1:0-3025 GCA_036519935.1 Rubrobacter sp.
GGCCCCGGGGCCTTCCGCATGCCTCTTTCAGAGCTGGTGCAACTCGCCTGAGAGCATCTTCGCGTCGCTGGCGCGGGGGTCTTTGTCGTACTCGGCAGTTACGCCCACTTTGGGGTAGGAACCGGCGAACCTCGGAATGCTCAGCCTTACGTCGACCCGACCGCTCTGTCCGACCGTGAAGCTCCCTGCACTTACTCGTTCATCACCCTCGACGAGCCACAGCTCGTAGTACTGCTCGCTCTTGCATGGTGGCAACCCCCACGCTTCGAGGCGCATCTCCATGTTCTCGCCGGTGCCGCGGATGCTCACCTCGCCGCCAGCATCGGGGGCGCGGCCGGTGGGGCTCAGGTTCGCCGCGGCCCGGGCCCCGAAGAGATCAGGGGTGATGAATACCCCGAGCACCACGAGCACGCAGAAGGCCGCGGCGACCGCGGCCACCCAGATCGGGACGCGTCGGCCGGCTTCACGCCGCGGTATCCCTGCCACGACCCTGGCCTTGAGGTCCTCCGGTGGCGCCTCGGTGCTGTACGCAAGGTCAGCGAGGCGTTCGTGGGCCAGCCGCAGTTCTTGAGCCTCCTCCCTGCAACTCACGCATCCTTGCAGATGATCATCGACCTCCCGCTCCTCGTACGGTTCGAGGTTGCCCATCACGTAGGGGCCGAGGAGGTCCCTTGTGTCAGGGTGCTCACTCATGGGCGGACCACCGATCCTCGTCGAACCTCATAGTCTCGCGCAGGGCGCGCAGCGCCGCCGTGGTGCGGCTCTTTACAGTACCCAGGGGCGTAGCGGTGCGGTCGGAGATCTCGCGCTGCGAGAGGCCGTGGAAGTAAGCGAGGACGAGCACCTCCTTATGAACCGGCGTGAGCCGCGAGAGCGCGGCGGCCACGTCGAAGATCTGCGAGAGCTCGCCAGAAGGGTCCTTCTCTCCTGGCTCGAAGAGCGATTCGCTGTCGACGGTCCTGACACGCGCCTTGCGGCGCCGGATCAGGTCCGTCGCCCGGTTGCGGGTGATGCGGTACACCCACGTGGCGAAGCTCGCCCGTGCGGGGTCGAAGCCAGCCGCGTTCTTCCACACTGAGGTGAAGACGTCCTGAACCAATTCCTCAGCCGTCCCCCTGTCTCCCAGGTAACGCATCCCCGTCCCGTAGACTAGCCCGGCGTAGCGGTCGTAGAGTCCAGAGAGGGCGCGTTCGTCCCCGGATGCCACCCTTCGCACCAGAACCTCGTCTTCTACACGGTCCATCCAGAGCCTTCCCCGACCGCCGGTGAGAACGGACACTCCGGTCTCACACCACACGGAGCAGATGATATCCCATCCGCGCCCGTGATCCGGCGCGAGACATTCGGCACTGCCCGATACCAATCTTTCCATACAGAGATTTATACGACCGGCCGGGCTTACCGGATTAGCGTCTTCGCCCTCCGTAATGGGGGATGCGGTTAAAATGAGGCTGGTTACGAGAAGGGAGGTATGTCCCGATGGCATCAGATACGGCCGAGACGAAGCTCAGGGAGGTTGCCCAAAGGCCTGCGCGCGGGTCGCTAGGTAACTTCCTCGGCGATCTCAGGGACCTTCTCCGCTACGAGACGCTAAAGGCGACCATAAAGGAGTTTATGCGCGACGATGCCCTCGGTCTCGGAGCACAGCTCGCCTTCTACCTGATCCTTGCTATCTTTCCTTTCATACTGTTCTGCGTTGCTATCCTCGACGCCTTCTCGAGCGCAAGCCCGCAGTTCGCCGCTGAGCTCTTCGACTACCTCAGGCGGCTCCTGCCAGCACAGGTCTTCGACCTGATTCGGACCTACACCGAGAACACGCTCCGTAACGAGGACACGGCGCCAGGCCTCCTATCCATCGGCATCCTCGGGACGATCTGGGCCGCCTCGGGAGCGTTCGCGGCCATCATGAACGCCCTCAACCGTGCCTACGACGTGCAGGAGACGCGGCCGTTCTGGAAGGTCAGGGGCATCGCCATCCTCATGATGCTGGGCCTTTCGGCGCTCATACTGATAGGCGTACTGCTCCTGGTCGCAGGCCCCTCCATCGGAAGGACGCTCGCCGAGGTACTTACTCTCGGCGACGAGTTCATGTTCGTCTGGAACATAGTGCGCTGGCCAGCGGCGCTCCTGTTCATGATCACGACGGTAGCCCTCCTCTTCTACTTCGCCCCTGACGCCAACCAGCCGTTCCGCTGGATCACACCCGGCGGCGTCGTCGGCATCCTGCTCTGGGTGCTCGCCAGCGTCGCCTTCAACCTGTATCTGAGTAGCGACTTCAATACCTACAACAAGATCTACGGCTCGATAGGCACTGTCATCATCCTGCTCCTCTACCTCTACATCTCCTCTGTGACGATCCTCTTCGGCGCCACCCTCAACGCCACGCTCGTCAGGATAAAAGAGGAGGTCTCAGGCGAGCAGATCCTCGACGCCGAGCCGGCTCACGACAAGCCTGACGTCACCGACGAAGAGACCAGAGTCTAAGACGGCTAGGAGAAGGGTCAGAGGCCAGCGCACGAAGACGCAACATGTCTTTGATATACTGCTGTGATCCGGAGGAGTGGCCGAGTGGTTGAAGGCGGCACCCTGCTAAGGTGTTATACCTCTCAACGGGGTATCGAGGGTTCGAATCCCTCCTCCTCCGCTTCAAGAGTCGCCCATTTGCAGCATAAACGGGAAGCTCAGGATAAGGGCAGGAACTCCTTCCAGCCCCTACTACACCAACAGGTACACCAACGCAGCCAGAATGCCCTTATTCGTGGCCGTGAATTTGTATCCACGGCCACCAGAAGTTGTGGTCGCCTTCGCGGCGTATCTCGGCCTCCCTTGACCAAAAAGCGTCTCTATGTCTCCTCATATGCAAAATCCTGGATGCGACTTTCCGAGAATTCCCCTTCTAGGCTGTGAGTATCCTAGAGAATGGTTGTGGGCGACGTCTTGGAGCGGCCTGACCCTCCTACTAGGTGAGCCAAAGGTGCCTTGCAAGTGACTCGTCGGCCGGACACCTTGGTGTCGCCCAACGGCC